>NZ_CP032996.1:0-300000 GCF_005080705.1 Buchnera aphidicola (Therioaphis trifolii)
TTTGTTTTACCAATTAAAGTTATATTAAATACCATATTTAATTAATCTCAAAAAATAATATAAAAATATTATTAATAATATAATAATATAATTAATTAAAAATTATTACATTAAAATTTCATGATATATAATAGTAACATACAAGTATTAAAGTTGCATGATATATAAGTTTTATTTTTTTTAAATATAAAAAGGTATAAAATGAAATTTTATAATAAATATTTTGATGTAATTGTAATTGGTGGTGGACATGCAGGTATTGAAGCAGTATTAGCATCTTCTCGAATGGGATGTAAAACTTTATTATTAACTCAAAAAATTAATACTTTAGGTAATTTATCATGTAATCCAGCTATAGGAGGTATAGGTAAAAGTCATTTAGTTAAAGAAATAGATGCTTTAGGTGGTATTATGGCCATTGCTGCTGATATATCTGGAATTCAATTTCGAACTTTAAATACTACAAAAGGATGTGCAGTACAAGCTACAAGAGTTCAAGTTGATAGACAAATATATAAAAATTTTATTCAAAAAATATTATTTAATCAAAAAAAATTAACAATATTAGAAGAAGAAGTAAATGAATTAATAATAAAAAATAATGAAATTTTAGGTGTTAAAACTTTAAAAAATAATATTTTTTATTCTAAATCAACTATATTAACAGTTGGTACTTTTTTAAGAGGAAAAATATATATTGGTTTAAAGAGTTATAATGGAGGTCGAATTCATGATTCTTCTTCTATTAATTTAGCTAATCAATTAAAAAAATTACCTTTAAAAATTCGAAGATTAAAAACTGGAACACCTCCAAGACTTGATATTAGAACAATAAATTTTAAAAATTTAATAGTTCAAAAAGGAGATTTTATTAAACCTATTTTTTCATTTATAGGTAATAAAATTAAAAATTTAAAACAAATGCCATGTTATATTACAAGAACAAATAAAAGAACTCATGATATAATAAAAAAAAATTTACATAAAAGTCCAATATTTTCAGGTATGATTTTAGGAAAAGGTCCACGATATTGTCCATCTATTGAAGATAAAATTTTTAGATTTAAAAATAAAAATAGTCATCAAATTTTTATTGAACCAGAAGGTTTAAATTGTATTGAAATGTATCCTAATGGTATTTCAACTAGTTTACCTATTGAAATTCAAAAAAAATTTATTCATTCTATTAAAGGATTTGAAAATGCAAAAATAATACAACCAGGATATGCAGTAGAATATGATTTTATTGATCCTACTAATTTACAACCTACTTTAGAAAGTAAATTTATTAATAATTTATTTTTTGCAGGACAAATAAATGGAACTACTGGTTATGAAGAAGCTGCTGCTCAAGGTTTAATAGCTGGTTTAAATGCAGGATTAAATGTTTTTAATAAAACTTTATGGTATCCTAAACGTAATGAATCATATATAGGTGTTTTAATTGATGATTTATGTACTAAAGGTACAAAAGAACCATATCGTATGTTTACTTCAAGATCAGAATATAGATTAATATTAAGAGAAAATAATGCAGATTTAAGATTAACTAAAATTGCAAAAAAATTTAAATTAATTAATCAATATCGATGGAATATATATAATAAAAAAATCCAAGATATTAAATATGAAAAAAATAAAATAAAAAATATTAAAATTTTATTTAATTCAAAATATTCTTTAGAATTAAAAAAAAAATTTAATATTCATTTAAAAAATCATATTAGTGGATATAATTTACTTAAAAGACCTGAAATTAATATTAATAATATTACTAATTTAAAAATATTTTTTTGTAAAAATACTAATATAGAAGTATTAAAAGAAATTATTACAGAAATTAAATATGAAGGATATATTAAAAAACAAAATATAGAAATTAATAAATATTTAAAAAATGAAAATACTTTATTACCAATAAATTTTAATTATTATAATATTAAAGGTTTATCTAATGAAGTAATTATAAAATTAAATTATTATCAACCAATTTCTATTGGACAAGCTTCTAGAATTTCTGGAATTACACCAGTAGCAATATCAATTTTATTAATTTATTTTAATAAAAATATTTTAAATAAAAAATAATAAAATTATTTATAAAAATAATATATTTATTTAAAATATATTAACATTTAATTATTTATAGAAATTATTATAAATTAAATTATTAATTAAGGTTATTTTTTATGATATTCTCAAAAATATCTAATCCTTCAGAATATATTAATCATCATTTACATCATTTACAATTTAATTTACAAAATTTTAAATTTATTAAAGATAACAAATTAAATACATTTTGGATTTTAAATTTTGATTCATTATTATTTTCTTTACTTTTAGGAGTTATTTTTATATCATTTTTTTATTATGTAACAATATTTTTATCTTTAAAAAATCCATCAAAATTACAAATTTTTATTGAATTTATAATAGAATTTGTAAATAATAATATAAAAGACATACATCCTAAAAAAAATATTTTAATAGCACCATTATCATTAACAATATTTGTTTGGATTTTATTAATGAATACTATGGATTTAATTCCAATTGATTTTATACCTTATTTTTTAAATATTTTTTTTTCTATTCCTTATTGTCGTATTGTACCTTCTGCAGATATTAATGTTACTATTGCAATTTCATTAGTAGTATTTATATTAATTATATTATATAGTTTAAAAAATAAAGGTATTATTGGTTTTATAAAAGAATTAACTATGTATCCTTTTAATTATTATCTTTTTTATATTTTAAATTTTATATTAGAATCAATAACTTTATTATCCAAACCTATGTCTTTAGCATTACGTTTATTTGGTAATATGTATGCAGGTGAAATGATTTTTATTTTAATAGCTGGATTTTTTCCTTGGTGGTTACAATGGATATTAAGTGTTCCATGGGCTATTTTTCATATTTTAATAATTTTTTTACAAGCATTTATTTTTATGATTTTAACAATAGTATATTTATCTATGGCATCTAAAAAACATAATACATAAAATATTTTTATTATATTTGGAGAATTTTATATGCATAATTTAAATTTAGATATGATATATTTATCTGCTGCAATTATGGTTGGTTTAGCTGCTATTGGTGCAGCTGTTGGTATTGGAATATTAGGAGGAAAATTTTTAGAAGGTGCAGCTCGGCAACCTGATCTTATTCCAAAATTAAGAGCTCAATTTTTTATTGTAATGGGTTTAGTAGATGCTATTCCTATGATTGCAGTAGGTTTAGGATTATATATGATTTTTGCTTTTTCAGGATAATTAAATTTTATTTTTTTAATTTTCAAATATTATTATTTAATATAGGAATAAAATAATTTATGAATTTAAATGCAACGATATTAGGTCAAATGATTTCTTTTATTTTATTTATATGGTTTTGTATGAAATATATTTGGCCAAAAATAATATTAATAATTGAAGATCGTCAAAAAATGATAGTACAAGAATTCTCTAATATTGAAAAACAAAAAGAAAATTTAAAAATTATGTATAATGAATCAAAAAAAATAATTAATCAATCTAAAAAAGAAGCTATAAATATTATTAAACAAGCTAATCAAGAAAAAGTAATTATTTTAGAAAAAGCAATATTAAGTGCAATGAAAAAAAAAAAACAAGTTCTTTTACAAGCACAATCTGAAATTAAAATACAAGAAATTCAATTAAAAAAAAAATTAACTAATGAAATTAGTACATTAGTATCTATCATGACAAAAAAAATTCTTGTTCAATTTATAAATCAAAAAAATCAAAAATATGATATAGAAAATATGATAAAAAATTTATAATTTTAGGAGTAATTTTTATGCAAAATACTTTACATATTTCACGTATTTATGCTATAGCAATATTTGATTTTTGCATACAAAATAAATCTTTAGAAAATTGGAAAAAAAAGTTATTACAATTATCTAAAGTTATTCAAAATAAAAAAATAAATAAATTTTTTAATATTATTTACTCTAAAAATATTATATTAAATATTTTTTTTATAATTTATAATAATAAAATTGATAATTATTTTAAAAATTTTATTAAATTATTAATTATAAATCAAAGATTACATTTAATACATCATATTTTAAAACAATTTTTAAAACTTTATAATAATTATCATAATATTATGGATGTTAAATTAATTTCTACATATCAATTAACAGATGATCAAAAAAAAAATATTTGTGTAATTTTAGAAAAAAAATTTCATAAAAAAATTAATTTAATTATAAAAATAAATACTTCAATTTTATATGGTTATATTTTAAATTATCATAATATAATTATTGATAATTGTATTTTAAATCGATTTCAAGAATTATCTAATTTTTTAATATTATAAAAGAGAATATATAATATATGCAATTAAATTCTAATGAAATAAGTGATTTAATTAAACAACGTATTGAAAAATTTGATATTTTAAAAAAAATTTATAATGAAGGGATAATTATTTCTGTAATTGATGGTATTATCAAAATTTATGGTATTACTGAAGTTATGTTTGGAGAAATGATTATTTTACCTAATAATTTATATGCTTTAGCTTTAAATTTAGAACAAGATATTACTAGTGCGGTAGTTTTAGGGTGTTATTTAAATATTACTGAAGGTATGCGAGTATATTCTACAGGAAAAATGCTTGAAGTTCCTGTTGGTCCTAATTTATTAGGTCGTGTGATTAATGCTTTAGGTAAACCTATTGATGGAAAAGGAGATATTATTAGTGAAACTTTTTTTCCAATTGAACAAGAAGCCCCTGGAGTTATTGAACGTATGTCTGTATCTGAACCACTTTATACTGGTTATAAATCTATAGATTCGATGGTACCAATTGGAAAAGGACAAAGAGAATTAATTATTGGAGATCGTCAAACTGGAAAAACAACATTAGCAATAGATACAATTATTAATCAACGACAATCTAATGTATTTTGTATTTATGTTGCTATTGGTCAAAAACAATCTACTATATTTAATGTTGTAAAAAAATTAGAAGAACATAATGCTTTATCATATACAATTGTTGTTAATGCTTCAGCATCTGAAGCACCTGTTATGCAATATTTAGCACCATATTCTGGTTGTGCTATTGGAGAGTATTTTAGAGATCATGGTAAAAATGCTTTAATTGTATATGATGATTTATCTAAACATGCTATTTCTTATCGTCAAATTTCTTTATTATTAAGACGACCTCCTGGTCGTGAAGCTTTTCCTGGGGATATTTTTTATTTACATTCACGATTATTAGAGCGTGCATCAAGAATTAATTCACAGAGTGTAAAGAAAAGAAGTCAGGGTATGATTGATAATAAAACAGGATCATTAACAGCATTACCTATTATAGAAACACAATCTGGTGATGTATCTTCTTTTATACCTACTAATGTTATTTCAATTACTGATGGACAAATTTTTTTAGAATCTAATTTATTTAATATAGGAATTCGTCCTGCGATTAATCCTGGTATATCAGTGTCAAGAGTAGGCAGTGCTGCTCAAATAGAAATTATTAAAAAATTATCTTCTAAAATTCGAGTAGCATTAGCTCAATATCGAGAATTAGTTGCATTTGCTCAATTTTCTACTGATTTAGATGAAACAACTAAAAAACAATTAAATTATGGTTCTAAAATTGTTGAATTATTAAAACAAAATCAACATTCTCCAATGTCTGTTGCTGAGCAATCTATAATATTTTTTGCAGCAGAATATGGTTTTATTGATGATATTCATATTAATGATATTTTATCTTTTGAAAAAAATATATTAAATTATTTTCATATGAATCATTTAGAATTAATTCAAAAAATTAATTGTACTAATCACTATACTAAAGAAATATATAAAGCATTAAAAATTAATATTACAAATTTTAAAAAGCAAAATAATTTATAAGAAAATAATTAATAATTATTAATTATTTAAATACAGGATTAATAATGGCTAATACTAAAATAATACGTAATAAAATTTTAAGTATTAAAAACACTCAGAAAATTACAAAAACTATGGAAATGGTTGCAATTTCAAAAATGAAGAAAATTAAAATTAAATCATTAATTAGTCTTCCATATTTAAATAGTTTAAAAAAAATTATTTCACATTTTTTTGATGGTCAATTACAATATCAACATATTTTTTTAAAAAAAAAACCTATTTTAAAAAAAGTAGGAATTATTATTTTATCCTCTAATAGAGGATTATGTGGTAATTTGAATAATTATATTTTTAATAAAGTAGTATCAATAATTAAAAAATATCATAATAAAAATATAGTATGTGATTTATATATTTTTGGAATGAAAGGATTTTTATTTTTTAATGAAAATTATCATACAAATATTAAAAAATTTATTAATTATAATGATAATATTACATATATAAAATTAATATCATTAGTTGAAAAAATCATTACATGTTATAAAAGACATGATATTGATAAATTATTTATTGTAGGAAATAAATTTAATAATAAAAATGAAAGTACATCTTATATTTTTCAAATATTACCATTAAAATCAGAATTTTTTAAAGATTCAGAATATACTACATATCATTATTGGGATTATTTATATGAACCAGATTCAAAAATCACATTAAATTTTGTATTATATAGATACATTTTATTTCAAATTTTTCAATGTATTTTAGAAAATATGATATGTGAACAATCATCACGAATGTTAATTATGAAAACTGCAACAGACAATAGTGAAAATATTATTCAAGAATTGCAATTATTATATAATAAAATACGTCAATATAGTATTACTCAAGAAATTATGGAAATTGTTTCAGGTGCATCTATTATTAATTAATATTTTTTTAAATAAGTATAGAAATTGTTATAAGGAAAAATATGAAAACTGGGAAAATTATTCAAATTATTGGAGCTATAGTTGATGTTGTATTTCCAAAAAAATATCTTCCTAAGATTTATCATGCTTTAAAAGTAAAAAATAAAAATAATATTTTAATATTAGAAGTACAACAACAGTTAGGATCAGGAATTGTTAGAACAATTGCTATGGGATCTTCTAATGGTTTAAAAAGAGGATTATTAGTAATTAATCTTGGTCATTATATTCAAGTACCAGTTGGTAATGCGACTTTAGGAAGAATTATTGATGTCTTAGGCAATCCTATTGATGAAGCAGGTCCAATAAAAAATATTGATGGAACAAATCCAGAATATTGGGAAATTCATCGTAAACCACCTCAATATCAAGAACAATCTCATACACAAGAAATTTTAGAAACTGGAATAAAAGTAATTGATTTAATTTGTCCATTTTCTAAAGGTGGTAAAATTGGGTTATTTGGTGGAGCTGGAGTTGGAAAAACAGTTAATATGATGGAATTAATTCGAAATATTGCAGTAAAACATTCTGGATATTCTGTATTTACAGGAGTAGGTGAAAGAACACGAGAAGGTAATGATTTTTATCATGAAATGAAAATATCTAATGTATTAGATAAAGTTTCTTTAGTATATGGTCAAATGAATGAACCTCCTGGAAATAGATTACGAGTGGCATTTACTGGATTAACTATAGCAGAAAAGTTTCGAGATGATGGTAAAAATGTATTATTATTTATTGATAATATTTATAGATATATTTTAGCTGGAACAGAAGTTTCAGCATTATTAGGTAGAATGCCTTCTGCAGTTGGATATCAACCTACTTTATCTGAAGAAATGGGATTATTACAAGAACGTATTACTTCAACAAATAAAGGTTCAATTACATCTATACAAGCTGTTTATGTTCCTGCAGATGATTTAACAGATCCTGCACCTGCAATTACTTTTGCTCATTTAGATGCTACTATTACATTAAGTCGTCAAATAGCATCTTTAGGAATTTATCCTGCTGTTGATCCTTTAAATTCAACTAGTCGACAATTAGATATTCATGTAATTGGAGAAGAGCATTATAACACTGCTCGCAGTGTACAATCTATTTTACAAAAATATGAGGAATTAAAAGATATTATTGCAATACTTGGAATTGATGAATTATCTGAACAAGATAAATTATTAGTATCCCGAGCAAGAAAAATACAACGATTTTTATCACAACCATTTTTTGTTGCTGAAGTATTTACAGGTTTTCCTGGAAAATATGTTTCTTTAAAAGAAAATATTAGAGGTTTTAAAGGTATTATAGAAGGTGAATTTGATCATTTACCTGAACAATCTTTTTATATGATTGGAACAATTGAAGAAGCAATTAAAAAATCAAAAATATTATAATTAATACATTAGGTATATTTTTATGAATTTTTATTTAAATATTACTAATATTAATAAGTGTTTATTTTCTGGACGTGTTAAAAAAATTTATATTTCTGGATCTGAAGGAATGTTAAATATATATCCTGGACATTGTCCTTTATTAACTATGATTAAACCAGGTTTATTATCTATTTTTATTACTTCAAATAATAAAAAAGATTTATATGTTTCTGATGGAGTTCTAGAAATTCAACCTAATAATGTTAATATATTATCTGATGAATCAGATTTTTTATATAATTTAAATTATAATGATTTAATTAATCAAAAAAAAGATATTTATGAAAAAATATTACATAATAAAAGTAATAATTTAAAAAATCAATTATTTTATATTTTAATAAAATTAAAATTATTAAAACATATAAAAAAATAATTTATTTAAATATGATATTTTTATAAAAATATTTTTGAAATGTAAATTATTTAAAACTTAATTTTAAATAATATTTTTATAAAAATTCATTTAATATAATTTTAAATGTCAATATTTTCTACCATTAAAGCATTTTTTTCTATAAATATCTTCCTTGGTTCAACTAAATCTCCCATTAAAGTATTAAATAGAATATTTGCAGAAATAGCATCTTTAATAGTTACTTGTAACATATGTCTAGTTTTAGGATTCATAGTTGTTTTCCATAATTGATTAGGATTCATTTCTCCTAATCCTTTATATCTTTGTATTTTAATTTCATTTTGTACTATTTTTATTAACCATTTTATAATAGCTTCTAAATTAATAATTTTTTTTATTTTATTTCCTCGTTTAATATAATCATCTTTATGAATTAATTTTATCCATTGATCACCTAATTTTTTTATTTTAGTATATTCATTACTAGACAATAATGTATTTGTAATATAATAAATATTATTTTTTAAATTTAATTTATCGAATTCAAAAATTATTGGTTCAAAAGTTTTTTGTTCAATATTTTCTTTAATTTTACTTGAATATTTTATATATTTTGTTTTATTATTTAAATTAAAAATAATTTTTTCTACCCATTTTGTTACATTATTTTTATTATATAAATTATTTAATTTTGGTTGATATATAAGTTCCTGTATAATTTCATTAGAAAAATGATAATTACATTTTTTTAAAATATATTTAATATTTAAATATTCTAAAATTATTTTTTTAAATTTTTCCGAATGTGTATTATTATTAATATTTTTTTTATAATATAATAAATTTTTTAAAGCAATTTTAATTTGTTTTTTATACATAAATTCTTCATTTTTAATATATATTTCTTTTTTACCTTGTTTAATTTTATATAATGGAGGTTGTGCTATATATATATGTCCGCGTTTAATAATTTCAGGCATATATCGATAAAAAAAAGTTAATAATAATGTTCTTATATGAGATCCATCAATATCAGCATCAGTCATTATAATAATAGTGTGATATCTTAATTTTTCAGGATTATAATCTATTTTTCCAATACCACATCCTAAAGCTGTAATAATTGTTCCGATTTCTTGTGATGCAATCATTTTTTCAAATGTAGCTTTTTCTACATTTAATATTTTTCCTTTTAATGGTAAAATAGCTTGATTTTTTCTATTTCTTCCCTGTTTTGCTGATCCTCCAGCAGAATCTCCTTCAACTAAATAAATTTCTGATAATGTTGGATTTTTTTCTTGACAATCTGCTAATTTTCCAGGCAAACCACTTAAATCAATAATGCCTTTTTTTTTACTAATTTCTCTTACTTTTTTTGCTGCTTCTCTAATTTTAGATGCATGAATAATTTTATTAATGATATTTTTAGAATCTTTAGGATTTTCTAATAAAAAATCTGTTAAATTTGTTGTAATAATTGATTCTATAATTGCTTTTACTTCAGAAGATACTAATTTTTCTTTTGTTTGTGAAGAAAATTTTGGATTAGGCATTTTAATTGATATAATTGCAATTATTCCTTCTCTAGTATCATCTCCAATAGTTTGAATTGTATTTTTTTTATTATATCCTTCTTTATTAATATAATTATTTATAGTTCTTGTAATTGCTGTTCTAAAACTAGATAAATGTGTTCCTCCATCTTTTTGAGGAATATTATTAGTAAAGCAATAAATTTTTTCTTTAAATGAATTATTCCATTGTATAGCAATTTCTACTTCAATGTTATCTTTTATAGATTTAAAATATATAATTTGTGTATGAATAGGTTGTTTATTTTTACTTAAAAATTTAATAAATGATTTAATTCCTCCAGTATAATGATATATTTCTTTTAAATTTCTATTTATATCTTGTATTTGAATTTCAATATTAGGGTTTAAAAAAGAAAGTTCTCTTAATCTTTTGGATAATATTTCATATTTAAAATTAATAATATGAGTAAATATTTTATAACTTGGCCAAAAATGAATTTTTGTACCTGTATAATTTTTTTTACCAATAATTTTTAATTTATTAATCGGTTTACCATTTTTATATGTTTGTTGATATATATTTCCATTTCTATATATTGTTAATTTTAATTTTTTAGATAATGCATTTACTACAGAAATTCCAACTCCATGTAAACCACCTGAAATTTTGTATGTATTATTGTCAAATTTTCCTCCAGAATGTAACATAGTTAAAATTACTTCTGCAGATGAAATTCCTTCTTCAGGATGTATATCTATAGGTATTCCTCTTCCATCATCTTTTACAGAAATTGATTGATCTGGATGAATAATAACCTGAATTTTTTTACAATATCCAGCTAGAGCTTCATCAATAGAATTATCAACAATTTCAAAAACCATGTGATGTAATCCACTACCATCATCTGTATTTCCAATATACATACCTGGACGTTTTCTTACTGCATCTAATCCTTTTAAAATTTTAATATTAGAAGAATTATACATATTTCATAATATTCCTATTTTATATATCATAATAAAAAATAATATTTTAAAATAAAAAATTAATTATTTTTTATAAAATTAAAGGCATAATTATATGATTTGAATTATTAAATTTATTATCTTGGATACATATACTAGAATTTTCATTATTTAATAAAATTTTAATTGTATCATTATCAATAATATTAATTACATCTAAAATATAATGAATATTCATTGTTAATTCTATTGGTGTATGAAAATAATTAATTTTAAATTTTTCTTTAACTATTTCATCTTGTTCATTATTAGCACTTATAGTACATATTCCATTAGTAATAATAATTCTTACACCTGGAATTTTTTGATTTGTTAAAATTGACGCTCTTGTTAAAGCCTCTTTAATTTTTTGTCGATTAATAATAATATTTTTTTGAAAAATTATTTTTAAAAACTGTTTATAATTTGGAAATTGATTATCTATTAATTTACTAGATATAATATATTTTTCTAAATAAATTTTAATACTATTTTTATTAAAACTAATTTTAATTTTATTATTTTTTTCTTCTAGAATTTTTATTAATTCTAATATTGTTTTATATGGAATAATAATAGAAATTTTTTTTTTTATATTTTCATAATTAATTTTTGAAATTGCCATTCTGTAACCATCGGTAGACACAGATAATATTGTTCCTTTATTAATTTCAATATTCATTCCATTTAAATAATGTCGTATATCTTGTTTTGCCATTGCATAATGAGTATTATAAATAATATTTTTAAATTTATCTTGATTAATTAAAATATAATCTATATTTTTTTTTTGTTGAAATCGTGGAAAATGTTTAGGATTTAATACATGAAGTTTAAAATAAATATTATGATATTGTAATTTCATAATATTATTTTTTACTATAATATTTATTTCTGAATTATTTGGAAAACTACGAATAATATTTAATATTTTTTTTGCAGATACAATAATTTCACCTATTTGATCAATAATTATGCAATTTATTTTTGCAATTAATTCTAATTCTAAATTTGTACTTATTAAATATGTATTATTATGTTCAATATGAAATAAAATATTATTAATAATTTCATTTTTATAATTAATATAAATAATACTATTTAATTTTTGTAATGATTTTAAAAGAATTGTTTTTTTAATAGTAAATTTCATATTTTATTATTAGTTATTTATTTTTATTACATAATTAAATAATTTTTTTATATATTAAAATTATTATAATTATTTTATATATTTGATATTATTATTTTAATAAATAAAAATATTATATTAATTTCATATAAAAATAATTTAATATATTTTTTATATTTTAAAATCATCAATAATTATTTGTATTAATATTATAAGGATATTTTATGAAACGTACTTTTCAACCATCTTTATTAAAAAGAAATCGTGTACATGGTTTTCGAACAAGAATGGCTACTCGATCTGGTCGTGATATTTTATCACGAAGAAGAAAAAAAATTCGTTTTCGATTAACAGTTTCTAAAAAATAATATGATAATGAAATATCGTTTTTTTTTTAAAAAAAAATTACGTTTATTAACTTTTAAAGACTTTCAAAGAGTTTTTATTAATAAACCAAAAACAAGGATAACTTTTTTATTAAAAATATTAACTATTAAAAATACATTTAATTTTCCTAGGTTAGGTATTATTGTTTCAAAAAAAGTTTCTAAACATGCTTATAAAAGAAATTTAATAAAAAGATTAATTCGAGAAAGTTTTCGTTTATCACAATATTATTTATTGAATTATGATTTTGTAATTATTGCTACATTAAATATTTTAAAAATTAATCGATTAAAATTAATATTTTTTTTAAAAAAAATGTGGATAAAATATTATTTTTAATATTATTAAATAAATTTATTTTATTATAAAAATATTTAATTTATATATTATATTTTAATTTAATATAATAATTTTAAAAAATTTTTTATACATAATAAATTATATATATATCATTTTATAATATAAGAGAATATTTAAAATGCGTTTACAGCGTTTTGTTTTTATTTTTATTTTATTATTATTTTCATTTTTTATTTGGAAATTTTTAATTTTTAAATTATGTAAAACAAATGTTTTAAAAACAAAAATTTATTATGATACTACATATAATAAATTACATGTTAATAAAATAAATAATATTCATGTAAAAACTGATGTTATAGATTTAAAAATTAATTTAAATGGTGGATTTATATATCAAGGAAAATTGTTAAATTATCAAGATAAATTACAAGATTTTAAAAAATTAAAATTATTAAATTCTATGCATAATTTAAAACAAATTGATAGTGGTATTATTGAAACAAATAAATATAATATTAATTATAAAAAAAAAATAATATATAATTCAAATCGTTCATATTTTTCATTATTAAATGGACAAAAAATATTATTTGTTTCAATAAAATCAAAAATCCAAAATGGAATATATTTTATTAAAACATTTATATTTAAAAAAGGATGTTATGATATTGAAATTGAATATAAAATATATAATCATAATTTAAATACATTATCATATCATATATTTGGAGAATTACAACAAAATTATTTAAATAATAATTCTAATAATTTAAATGTTAAAAATAATCAATTTGATAATATTGCATATTCTCAAGATAATCAAAAATATAAAAAATTTTTTTTTCATGAATGTATAAATAAAAAATTACATATTATATCAAAAAAAGGGTGGATTTCTTTTTTTAAAAAATATTTTTCTATTGCCTGGATTTTAGATGCATCAGATAATAATACTATTTATCTTACTCAAAATAATCAAAATATAATTTTAGGATATAAATCATCAAATTTTTTTGTTTTTCCTGAAACAAAAAAAATTAAAAGAATTGCATTTTGGTTTGGTCCAAAAATTCAAAATAAAATGTCATCTTTTGCTCCATATTTTGATGAAATTATAGATTATGGGTGGTTTTGGTTTATTTCAAAACCATTATTTCATTTTTTAAATTTATTATATTATTTTTTTAATAATTGGGGTTGTGCAATTATTATAATTACATGCATTATTCGTATGATGACCTATCCTTTAATTAAATCACAGTATATTTCTACTATTAAAATGAAAATATTACAACCAGAAATTAATAAAATTAAAGATCAATTTAAAAATAATAATAAAAAATTAAATGAAAAAATAGTACAATTATATAAAAAACATAATCTTAATCCATTTAATGGTTTAATTTCTGTTATTTTACAAATGCCTATTTTTTTTGCATTATATTATGTTTTAATTAATTCAATAGAACTAAGGCATTCTCCTTTTATATTTTGGATTAATGATTTATCAGCTCAAGATCCATTTTATGTTTTACCTATTTTAATGGGTATAACAGTTTTTTTTATGCAAAAAACATCTCCTGCAAATAATTTTCCTCTTTCACTTAAAGAAAAAATAATTAATTTTATACCTATGTTATTTATTGTTTGTTTTTTATGGTTTCCATCTGGTTTAGTATTATATTATACATTTAGTAATTTAGTAACTATATTACAACAAATAATTATTAATTATAATTTAAAAAATAATTTTAAAAAATAAATTATAAATTATATTTATATAATATTAAAAAAAAAAAATAAAAATATGACTGATACTATAATAGCACAATCTACTCCTTATGGAAGATCTGGAGTAGGTATTTTAAGGATATCTGGAAGTAAAGTACAATATATTGCTAATAAAGTTTTAGGAACATTACCTTCTCCAAGATATGCGTATTATTCGTCTTTTTTAGACTCTATTGGCGATGTTATTGATCAAGGTCTTGCAATATGGTTCCCTAAACCAAATTCCTTTACAGGAGAAGATGTATTAGAATTACATGGACATGGTAATCCAGTAATCTTAGATTTATTAATAAAATCTATTTTATCTTTTGGAAATATTCGTATTGCGCGTCCAGGAGAATTTTCGGAGAGAGCTTTTTTAAATGGTAAATTAGATTTAATACAAGCTGAATCTATTATTAAATTAATTAATGCAAATTCTGAATTTAGTATAAAATCTTCTTTAAAATCTTTACAAGGTGTATTTTCAAAAAAAATTAATAATTTAATTAATAATATTATTAATGTAAGAATGTTAATTGAAACAATATTAAATTTTCCAGATGAAGATTATAATATAAATTTTTATAAAATAAAAAAAAAAATAGAATATATTTTTAATGATATAAAAAAAATTAATATTATTGCAAAATCAAATCATACATTTCGTGAAAGATTTAAATTTGTTATAGTTGGACCAACTAATGTTGGAAAATCAAGTATATTTAATTTATTATCTTTAAATGATTCTGCAATAGTTACAAATATATCTGGTACAACACGAGATGTTTTAAATGAATTTATTAATATAAAAGGAATAACAATACAAATTACAGATACTGCAGGATTTAGATTAACAAATAATATTATAGAAAAAATTGGAATTAATAAATCTTGGGAACAAATAAAAATATCAGATCATATTTTTTTTGTTCTTGATGATACATTTTCTTTATTTAAAAAAAAAAAAATAATTGTTAAATTTTTAAAAAAAATAACTCATAAAGATAAAGTAACATTTATAATTAATAAATGTGATCTTTCTAATAGAACTCCCCAAATTAAAAAATATTATAATAATCATACATATATTATAATTTCTGCAAAAAAAAAATATGGTTTCAAACTTTTAAAAAAATATTTAAAAAAATTAATTTTTCAATCTAATCATGATAGTATAGAAACAATTTTTTTAGTGAGACGTAGACATTTAAATATTTTAAGATTAATTAAAAAACAAATAAAATATGCTAAAATAAATTGTTTTATTTTAAAAAATATAGAATTATTAGCTGAAGATTTAAAAATTATACAAAATATGTTAAATGAAATTACTGGTTCAGTTACTTCGAATGATATTTTAAATTCTATATTTAAAAATTTTTGTATTGGAAAATAAAATTATTTTAATATTGTATTTTTAATTTGCCCGAAGGCGGAATTGAACCACCGACACGGGGATTTTCAGTCCCCTGCTCTACCAACTGAGCTATCCGGGCAAATATAGCATATTTATTAAAACATAAAATTATAGTTTATGTCAATAGTTTTTATTATTTTTTTATAATGTATATTATTAAAAAATAATTTATTTATAATAAATATTATATTTTTATATATATATTATAATATATTTACCCTTGAAAATTTTCATATGTATCCATATAATTAAATATGTTATTAAAAGTAATTATATTTATAAAAATATATTAATTATTTAAAGAAAATAATTTTTTAGGTCGCTATTAAAAAAACGAATTTAAGGAGTATAATTAAATGAAAATTCGTCCATTGCATGACCGAGTCATTATTAAAAAAAAAGAAGTAGAGTTAAAATCAGCAGGAGGAATTGTTTTAACTGGTGCTGCAGCTGGAAAATCAACTAGAGGTACAGTAATAGCAGTAGGTAATGGTCGTGTTTTAGAAAATGGAAATATAAAACCATTAGATGTTAAATTAGGTGATACTGTTATTTTTAATGAAGGATATGGTGCAAAAACAGAAAAAATAGATAATGAAGAAGTATTAATTTTAACAGAAAGTGATATTTTAGCAATTGTTGAAGAGTAATATATTCTTTATAAATTAATTAAAATATTTATATTTTAAGGAATATGCACATGACAGCGAAAGATGTAAAATTTGGAAATGAAGCTAGAGTAAAAATGTTACGTGGAGTTAATGTTTTAGCTGATGCAGTTAAAGTAACTTTAGGTCCTAAAGGAAGAAATGTTATTTTAGATAAATCTTTTGGAGCACCTAGTATTACTAAAGATGGTGTATCAGTTGCTCGAGAAATTGAATTAGAAGATAAATTTGAGAATATGGGTGCACAAATGGTAAAAGAAGTAGCATCAAAAGCGAATGATGCTGCTGGAGATGGTACTACTACTGCAACTTTATTAGCTCAAGCGATAGTTAATGAAGGATTAAAAGCAGTTGCTGCAGGAATGAATCCTATGGATTTAAAACGTGGTATTGATAAAGCTGTTATTAATGCAGTAGAAGAATTGAAAAATATGTCTGTTCCATGTTCTGATTCTAAAGCTATTACACAAGTTGGTACAATATCAGCCAATGCAGATGAAACTGTTGGAAAATTAATTTCTGAAGCTATGGAAAAAGTTGGAAATGATGGTGTAATTACTGTTGAAGAAGGAACTGGATTACAGGATGAATTAGAAGTTGTAAAAGGTATGCAATTTGATCGAGGTTATTTATCACCTTATTTTATTAATAAACCTGAAACTGGAATAGTAGAATTAGATAATCCATATATTCTTATGGCAGATAAAAAAATTTCTAATATTCGTGAATTATTACCTTTATTAGAATCTGTTGCAAAATCCAGTAAACCATTATTAATTATTTCTGAAGATTTAGAAGGAGAAGCTTTAGCTACTCTAGTTGTTAATTCTATGAGAGGAATTGTAAAAATAGCAGCTGTAAAAGCACCAGGTTTTGGCGATCGAAGAAAAGCAATGTTACAAGATATTGCTATTTTAACTTCAGGAACAGTAATTTCTGAAGAATTAGCTATGGAATTAGAAAAATCTACTTTAGATGATTTAGGTCAAGCAAAAAGAGTAGTTATTACTAAAGATACAACAACAATTATTGGTGGTTCTGGTAATAAAAATGCAATTCAAAATAGAACTAATCAGATTAGACAACAAATACAAGAATCTACTTCAGAATATGATAAAGAAAAATTAAATGAAAGATTAGCAAAATTATCTGGTGGAGTTGCAGTATTAAAAGTAGGTGCAGCTACAGAAGTAGAAATGAAAGAGAAAAAAGCTCGTGTTGAAGATGCATTACATGCAACTCGTGCTGCAGTAGAAGAAGGTGTTGTTGCTGGAGGTGGTGTAGCATTAGTAAGAGTAGCTGGTCGAATTTCAAGTTTATCTGGTCAAAATGAAGATCAAAATGTAGGTATTCGAGTGGCATTGCGTGCTATGGAAGCACCTTTACGTCAAATAGTTTCTAATTCAGGTGAAGAACCATCTGTAGTAACTAATAATGTTAAAGATGGTAAAGGTAATTATGGTTATAATGCAGCTACTGATCAATATGGAGATATGATTAATTTTGGAATATTAGATCCAACTAAAGTAACTCGTTCTGCTTTACAATATGCTGCTTCTGTTGCTGGTTTAATGATTACAACAGAATGTATGGTTACTGATTTACCAAAAGAAGAAAAATCCGATATTAGTGCTCCTGCTCCAGGAGGAATGGGTGGTGGAATGGGTGGAATGATGTAATTTTTTTTATATTTTTTAAAAATATATTAATAATTACCCTAAATAAAATTTTTGTTTAGGGGTAATTATTATAATTTTATATTTTTTTTTTTTAATATTATATATTATATGATTTTATATACTAGTAATAATTTTAAAATAGGTTTAAAAGTATTATTTGAAAATCAACCATGTTCTATTGAAAATGTTGATTTTGTTAAACCTGGTAAAGGACAAGCATTTTCGAGAGTAAAGTTAAGAAAATTATTAACTAATCAATTAATAGAAAAAACTTTTCGTTCTACTGATGGTTTATTACGAGCTGATGTTTATGATATTAAATATATGTATATATATTATAATGATAATAATTGGTATTTTATGCATCGTCAAAATTTTGAACAATTATCTTTAAATAAAAATATTATTCAAAATAAATATAAATGGTTATTAGAACAAAATGATTATTTAATTACTTTTTGGAATAATAATCCTATATCAATAGAAATGAATAATTTTGTAAATTTAAAAGTTGTTTCTGATCTTTCAGGTAAAAGTTTAAATTCTACAATGAGTAATACTAAATTAAAATTATATAAATTACATACTGGTTTAGTAATGCCCTTGCCTTTATTTATTCAAGTAGGTGATATTGTTAAAATTGATACTCGAACTGAAGAATATCATTCTAGAGTAAATAAATTATAATTTTATTTGATTTTTATTTCTATAACTATTCCAATTAAAATTTAAACATAAACTATTTCCAAATTTCATTCGATCAATTATTCTTTCCCCTAATATTGTTTTTATTTCATAAAAGTTTAAATTAGATAACATTCCAGTTGATTTTTTAGAAGAATATCTTCGATCTATAATTTGATTAATAATAATTTTTTCATATTTTGATTGTGTTTGTATTCCTATTTCATCAAAAATTAATAAATCTATTTTACTTAAATAATTTATAAATTTTTCTTCAGTATTTTTTTTATCTTGATTATTAAATGTAGATTTAATTTTTAACATTAAATTTGAAATTGTAGTAATAAAAACTTTTTTTCCTTTTGATATAAGATAATTTCCAATAGCTGTAGCTAAATGATTTTTTCCAGTTCCTGGTCGACCTAAAAAAATAAAATTTGAAATGTGATTATTAAAATTTTTTGCATAATCTTTAGTTAAAGATAATACTTTTTTATGTCCATCATGTTCAATATGATAATTTTTGAATGAACAATTTATATATAATTTTTTAATTCCTGATTTTTTAAAATTTTTTTTGATTTTTATATTTTTATTTTTTTGAATAATTTTTTTAGAAAAAATTTTTTCTTGTTTTTTGTTCCATTTTAATAAATCTGTTTCATATTGAAATTTTGGTATAATATGAATAGGAATAATATTTTTTAATTTTTTTAAAAATTTTTTATTATTCATTGAATTTTTTAACCTATATTTTATAATTTATTAATATAAAAATAAATTATTATTATTTAATATGATTTTTTAAAAATATATAATCTATAATTAATATTATGTGTTTTTTTTTTTTTATATAATATCCATTGTTTTGGATATTGAATTTTTTTATTACGTTTTGTTTCTATATATATATATCCTTCATTTTTAATTAAATTATAATTTTTAATTAAGTTAATTGTTTTTTGAAGAATATTACCATCATAAGGTGGATCTAAAAAAATAATATCATATTTATAAGATGTTTTTTTTAACCAAAATAATGTATTTGTATTAATAACATTAATATTTTTAATTTTTAATCTTAAAATATTTTTTTTTAAATTATATATTATTTTTTTATTTTTTTCTAATGCAGTAACATTTTTTGCATATCGAGATATAGATTCAATACTTAATGCTCCACTTCCGGAAAAACAGTCTAAGCATTCTGCATGTTTAATTTTATATGTTAACCAATTAAATAATGTTTCTTTAATTCTATTTGTAGTAGGTTTTAAATTATTATTTTTAATAGTTTTTATAATTTGTCCTTTTAATATTCCTGAAATAATTCGAATATTTTTAATATTTATGTTCATTGTAAAAAAATTTTTATGAATATTTTTTTAATTATTATATATTATATATTTAATTAAATTTATGTTATTATATTTTATTAATGGTATTATGATTTATGAAAAAAAATAATAGTTTATTTTCTTGGTTTAATATTTTTAAAAAAAAAAATAGTAGTAAAAAGCAATTAAAAGAAAATACTCAATTATATAATAATGAAAATAATATAAAAAATAATTCATTTTTTTCTAAAATTAAACAAAAAATTGAAAATACAAAAAATCATTTTTCTTTTAAGATTCATCAATTTTTTTTTAAAAATAAAATTGATGATAATTTTTTTAAAAAATTAGAAGAAAAATTATTAATATTTGATTTTGGAGTACATACTTCAAAAGAAATAGTTAATTATTTATTTAAAAAATATAAAAATAATCAATTTAAAGATGAAAAAGATGTATATTATGAATTAAAAAATTATCTTTTTTCAATTATTAACTTTGATAATATAAATCAAAAGCAATTTTTAAAAAATATTTATAAAAAACCTTATATTATATTATTAATTGGAGTAAATGGTGTTGGAAAAACTACAATAGCAGCAAAATTAGCAAATTTTTATAAAAAATTAGGTAAATCAGTAGTATTATCTGCAAGTGATACTTTTAGATTTGCAGCTATTGAGCAAATAAAATTATGGGGTAATAAAATTTCTATTCCAGTATTTACTAAAAAATATGGTACCGATCCTTCTTCTGTAATTTTTGATTCAATAGAATTTTCAATATTAAATAATTCTGATGTTTTAATTATTGATACTGCTGGTAGATTACATAATAAAATAAATTTAATAAAAGAATTACAAAAAAATATTCAAGTAATAAATAAAAAAGTTTGTTCAAATCCAAATGAAATTTTATTAGTTTTAGATGCCTGTAATGGTCAAAATTCTATCATACAAACTAAATTATTTTCTGAAAAAATTAATAAAATAACAGGTATTGTTTTAACAAAATTAGATGGTACAGCTAAAGGTGGAATAATTTTTTCAATAGTTAGAAATTTTTCTATTCCTATTCAATATATAGGAAATGGTGAAAAGATACAAGATTTTTATGAATTTAATGCAAAAAGTTTTATTAAAAATATGTTTTCTTAAAATTATATATATTAAATTTTTTAACCATACTATTAAATATTTGATAAATTAAATTAATAATATTGATATAAAATATTTTAAATTTTTTATCGCGTTGTATTAATTTTTTTATTTTATTTTATATTAAAAAAAATATTTATTCAAATGGGAACTTGAATAATGTATGAAATAAAATGTTTAAATATGTTGTCTTTAAATAATTTACGTTCTTATATTTATACTGTTAATTCATGGAAAATACTTTCTTTTCAAGAAGAACGATTTTTAACAGAATTAATATATTATAATTCAGATTTATTAGCTATTAGAAATATTATTTTATCGAATTTAAGGTTTGTTGTTCATATTTCTCGTAATTATTTAGGTTATGGTTTAGCACAGTCTGATTTAATTCAAGAAGGAAATATTGGGCTTATGAAAGCAGTTCGTAGATTTAATCCTAATATTAATGTACGTATAATATCGTTTGCTGTACATTGGATTAAATCAGAGATGCATGAATATATATTAAAAAATTGGAGAATTGTTAAAGTTGCAACAACAAAAGTACAAAGAAAATTATTTTTTAATTTAAGAAGAAAAAAAAAAAAATTAGGTTGGTTTACTGACAATGAAATAAAATTTATTTCAAAAACATTAGGTGTAAAATATCAAGATATTCAAGATATGGAATCAAGAATGTTAACACAAGATCTTGATTTATGTCCAAGTTTAGAAAATAAACAAATTAATAAAAAAAAAATTTTTATACCATATTTAAAAGATTTGAAATCAGATTTTTCATTTCAATTAGAAATATTTAATTGGGGAAGATGTAAAGAAGGTAAGTTTCATGATGCATTATTAAAATTAAATGAACGTAGTCGTTATATTATATATTCTCGTTGGTTAAGAAAAAAAAATAGAAAAACTCTTTATGAAATATCAAATAATTATGATATTTCAGCAGAAAGGGTTCGTCAATTAGAACAAAATGCAATACAAAAAATACAAATAAAAATAAAATAATAAAATATTATTTTATATAATATTTATTATAAAATTTTTATTTAATAATGTATATATAAATAATTTTTAAATAAAAAGTATTTTTATATATATTATATAATAAAAATTGATTGTAGTATAATTAATATTAATATGATATAATAAATTATTAAGGAAATTTTAATAATATTTATTAAATTCATAGGATATTATTTTATGGCTATGATGAATCATATTTTAGGATTTCCTAGAATAGGATCTAATCGAGAATTAAAAACAGCTCAAGAAAATTATTGGTCTGGTAAAATTTCAAGAGAACAACTTTTAGATGTAGGTTCATATTTACGTTTAAAACATTGGAAACAACAAAAAAAATTAGGATTAAATATTCTTCCTGTAGGTGATTTTTCTTGGTATGATCATGTTTTAACAACAAGTATGTTATTAGGTAATATTCCAACTCGACATAAAAATAAAGATGATATTGTTGATTTAGATACATTATTTTATATTGCCAGAGGTACTGCTGTAAATAAAAAACCTGTTTTAGCATCTGAAATGACTAAATGGTTTAATACTAATTATCATTATATTGTTCCTGAATTTATTAAAGATCAAACATTTAGTTTAACATGGTGTCAAATATTTGATGAAATAGATGAAGCATTACATCATGGATATAAAGTAAAACCAATACTTTTAGGTCCAATGACATATTTATGGTTAGGTAAAGTTAAAGGAATAAAATTTAATCGATTAAATTTATTAAAAAATTTATTACCAGTTTATCAAGAAATCTTATTAAAAATGAAAGACAAAGGTATTACATGGGTACAAATTGATGAACCAATTTTAGCATTAGATTTACCTAAGGAATGGTTAAAAGAATTTCAATCAACTTATTCATTTTTATCAGGATATTGTAAATTATTATTAACTACATATTTTGAAAATATAGAACATAATTTAAATACAATAATTAAATTGTCTATTAATGGCTTGCATATTGATTTAATTGATGGAAAATATAATTTAATTGAATTTAATAATAAAATACCAAATGATTGGTTATTATCATTAGGAGTAATTAATGGTCGTAATATTTGGAAATCAGATTTAAAATATTGGTTTAATATTATTCAACCTATTTTAAATTATCGAAAAAATATTTGGATTAGTTCATCTTGTTCTTTATTACATTGTCCTGTAGATTTAAATTATGAAAAAAATATACCTATAGAGGTTAAAAATTGGTTTTCATTTGCATTACAAAAATGTTATGAAATAAATTTATTAACTAAATCTTTAAAATTAAATGATTCAAAAATTTTAGAAGAATGGAGTAATTTATTATATACACATTCTTATTCAAATAAAATTAATAACATATCAGTACGAAAAAAAATTAATAAAATTAATGAATCTGATATTAATCGAAATACTTCGTATAATATTCGTTCAAAAAAACAAAAATTACAATTTAATTTACCAATATTACCAACTACAACTATTGGATCATTTCCTCAAACAAAAGATATAAGAAAATTACGTTTAGATTATAAGAATAAAAGAATTAATTTTAAAAATTATAATCTAGAAATAAAAAAACATATTAAAAATGCTATTTTACAACAAGAATTATTAGATATTGATGTTTTAGTTCATGGTGAATTTGAAAGAAATGATATGGTTGAATATTTTGGTGAACATTTAAATGGGTTTGTATTTACAGATTTTGGATGGGTACAAAGTTATGGTTCAAGATGCGTAAAACCTCCAATTATTATTGGTGATGTTTATCGATCTAAACCGATTACAGTTGATTGGTTAAAATATGCACAATCTTTAACTTATAGACCAGTTAAAGCTATGTTAACAGGTCCTGTAACGATTTTATTGTGGTCATTTTTAAGAGAAGATTTACCAAAGCAAATTATTTCAAATCAAATTGCATTAGCATTACGTGATGAAGTTTCTGATTTAGAACGTGAAGGTATAAATATTATTCAAATTGATGAACCTGCATTAAGAGAAGGATTACCATTACGAAAATTACATTGGAATCAATATTTATCTTGGGCAACTAAATCATTTAAATTATCATCTTCAAAAGTAAAAGATACTACACAAATTCATACACATATGTGTTATTGTGAATTTCAGGATATTATGAATGCTATTGTAGAATTAGATGCTGATGTAATAACAATTGAAACTGCTCGTTCTGATATGGAATTATTACAATTTTTTAAAGAATTTAAATATCCTAATGAAATTGGTCCTGGAGTATATGATATTCATTCACCAAATATTCCAAGTATTTTAGATATTGAAAAATTATTAAATGAAGCAATGAAATATATCCCAATTGAACGTTTATGGGTAAATCCAGATTGTGGTTTAAAAACAAGAAATTGGAAAGAAACAAATTTAGCTTTAAAAAATATGATTCTTGCAACAAAAAATATTCGTAATA
The DNA here is from genome assembly GCF_005080705.1 of Buchnera aphidicola (Therioaphis trifolii). Lineage (NCBI taxonomy): Bacteria > Pseudomonadati > Pseudomonadota > Gammaproteobacteria > Enterobacterales > Erwiniaceae > Buchnera > Buchnera aphidicola. The sequence continues at coordinate 25,227 of NZ_CP032996.1, forward strand.
AAATATTATAACATGTAATTAAATTTATTAGTTTTTTATAAAAAAGGGCAATTATTTTACCCTTTTTTATAGTATATAAGTATAATAAATAAAAAGTTTAATGTTTAAAAATGCGATTTTTTGTAAATATCATACAAATATTATATTCATCTGCTGCTTTTATAACTTCTTTATCTCTAATTGATCCACCTGGTTGAATAATACAAGATATATTATGATTGTTTTTTATACATTCATCAATACTATCTCTAAATGGAAAAAATGCATCAGAAGCCATAATTATATCTTGATTTTTTAATTTTAATTTCTTTTTATTATTTTTATATTTTAAATTAGCTATTTTTACTGATTCTACTCGATTTGTTTGTCCTGATCCAATACTAATAATATTAAATTTATTACTGTATACAATAGCATTTGATTTAACAAATTTTGCAATTTTCCAGCAAAATAACGAATATTGAATTTCTAATTCTGTAGGTTTTTTTTTAGTAACTACTTCCCAATTTTTAAATTGATCATTTTGTAAATTTTTTTCTTGTACTAATAAATAATGGTTAACATTTTTAAATTCTATTTTAGAATAATTATTATTATAATTTTTACAAATTATTAATTTAATTTTATTATTTGTTTTTATATAATTTAATGCTTCTTTTGTAATTTTAGGTCCAATAATTAATTCTACAAATTGTTTTTTTATAATTTTTATTATTAATTTTTCAGTAATAATTTTATTAAATCCAATAATTCCTCCAAATGCTGAAATAGAATCACTATTATATGCATTTAAATACGCAGATACTAAATCATTGGAACTAGACGCACCACATGGATTACCATGTTTTATAATAACACATGATGGATTAGAAAATTGATTTACACATTCATAAGCTATATGAGAATCATAAAAGTTATTATACGATAATTTTTTACCATTAAGTTGTTCAAAAGAATTAATAAATTTATCATTTTTATTTTCTTTAACATATAATGCTGCTTTTTGATTTGGATTTTCTCCATATTTTAAATTTTGTTTTTTATAATATTTGATATAAATTTTATTTGGTAATTTAGAATTTATATTTTTTTTATTATAAATTTTTTTATTAAAATATTTAAAAATTAAATAATCATAATTAGAGGTATATTCAAAAGCTTTTTTTGCTAATTTTAATCGTGTTTCAATACTAACTCCTTTAGTATTATTTATTTCAAGTAAAATTTTATCATAATCTAATACATCAACTAATATAATTGTATTTTTATAATTTTTAGCAGCTGCTCTAACTAATGCAGGACCTCCAATATCAATATTTTTTTTAATATTTATATTTTTTTCAGAAGTATTAAATGGATAAAAATTAACTACTACTAAATCGATAATAGTAATATTATATTTTTTAATATATTTTAAATCATCATTACCTCTATTTCCTAAAATACCTCCAAATATTTTTGGATGTAATGTTTTAATTTTTCCATTTAAAATTTCTGGATATTCAGTTATTTTTGATATATTATTTGTTATAATATTATTATTTTTTAAAAAATTTTTAGTATTTTTTGTTGTAAATATTTTAATTTTTTTTTTTAATAATTGTTTAGTGAATGTAATTATATTTTTTTTATTAGATACACTAATTAACGCATTTTTAATAATTTGTTTTTTTAATTCCATTGTTATTCCAAAATATATATATTAAATATATTAAAAAATTTTAAATATTTAATTTAAAATATTTTAAATAATATTTAATTATATTATATATATTTTTTTATTATAAGTGAGAATACTTTTTAATATAATAATACTTTATAAAGCAGGTAAATAAATAATGGAAGAAATGATTGAACAAATTATATATGCATCTCGTTGGTTAATGTTTCCTGTATATATTGGTTTATCTTTTGGTTTTATATTGTTAACATTAAAGTTTTTTCAACAAGTAATTTCTATTATACCTGAAGTTTTAATTATGTCAGAATCAGGCTTAGTTTTAATTGTATTATCATTAATTGATATTTCTTTAGTAGGTGGATTATTAGTTATGGTAATGTTTTCAGGATATGAGAATTTTATTTCTAAAATGGATATTCATGATAGTACAAAACGATTAAGTTGGATGGGTACTATGGATGTAAATTCTATTAAAAATAAAGTAGCTTCTTCAATTGTTGCTATTTCTTCTGTGCATTTATTACGATTATTTATGGAAGCAGAAAAAGTATTAGATGATAAAATTATGTGGTGTGTAATTATTCATTTAACATTTGTTTTATCAGCTTTTGGAATGTCATATATTGATAAAATGACTAAGAAAAAAAATAACTTTGGAAAATATCATTAATTTATATTTTTATATAAATATAAAAATATTTTTATAATTTTTATATTTATATAAATATTTTATAATAAAAATTTAAAAATATTATAAATATTTATAATTATTTTTGATGTTATTTATTTTTTTTATATTTTTTAATACGATTAATATGATAAATATACCCAGTCCCTGCTGGAATTAATCTACCAACAATAACATTTTCTTTTAATCCTCTTAAATTATCTTTTTTTCCTGATACTGCTGCTTCAGTTAATACACGAGTAGTTTCTTGAAAAGATGCTGCAGATATAAAAGATTCTGTTGCTAATGATGCCTTAGTTATTCCTAATAAATCTCTTGAAAAAGTAATTTTATTTTGTTTCATTTTTTTTAATCTTTCATTTTGAATTTTAATTCTTGAATATTCTACTTGTTCTCCATTTAAAAAATTAGAATTTCCTGGTTTAATAACTGTTACTTTTCTTAACATTTGTTTGATAATTACTTCAATATGTTTATCATTAATTTTTACACCTTGTAATCGATATACTTCTTGTACTTCATTTACTATATATTTTGTTAAATCTTGTACACCTTTTAAACGTAAGATATCATGAGGAGATTCTAGTCCATCAGAAATTATATCTCCTTTTTTTACAACCTCTCCTTCAAAAACATTTAATTGTCTCCATTTAGGAATCATAATTTCATATATTTTTTTATTATCTTTATTAGATGTAATTGTTAATCTTATTTTACCTTTTGTTTCTTTTCCAAAAGAAATAATTCCATCTATTTCTGCAAGAATTGCTAATTCTTTTCCATACCTTGCTTCAAATAAATCTGCTACTCTTGGTAAACCTCCTGTAATATCTTTTGTTCCTCCTGTTTCTTGAGGGATTCGCGCAATAATATCTCCTCTGTAAACTTTAGTATTATTACTAATTTGAATAATTGTTTTCCCAGGTAAAAAATATTGTGCAGGAATATCTGTTCCTGGTATAAAAATATCATTTCCATTTTTTTTTACAATTTTTATAGTTGGTCTTAATTCTTTACCTGAACCTGTTCGTTCTGGAGTATCTAGTATTACTATTGAAGATAAACCAGTTAATTCATCATGTTGTTTAACAATACTTTTTCCTTCAATCATATCTAAAAATTTTACATATCCTTTTACTTCTGTAATAATTGGTGTATTATGAGGATCCCAAGTTGCTAAAATTTCACCAATATTTACTTTTTCTCCATTTTTTTTTTCTAAAATAGCACCATATGGTATTTTATATCTTTCTTTTATTTTTTTAGATTTATTTAAAATGTTTAATTCTACTTTTTTATCAATAATAATATTTTTTCCATAAGAATTAATTATTGTTTTTGGATTATTTAAATGAATAATTCCTTTATTTTTTACTTCTATATATGATTCTGATACTGATCTAGATGCTGCTCCTCCAATATGAAATGTTCTCATAGTTAATTGTGTACCAGGTTCTCCAATTGATTGAGCTGCTATTACACCAATTGCTTCTCCTGTTTTTACTAATTCTCTTCTTGCTAAATCATATCCATAACAACAAGCACATACTCCAAAATTTGTTTCACAATTAACTACTGATCGTACTTCTATTTCATCAATAGAATATTTTTCTAATAAATCACATTTTTGTTCATCTAATAATGTATTTTTTGGAATTAATATTTTTTTTGAATTAGGATATAAAATATTTTTAACTATTACACGACCTACAACTCTATCTCGTAATGGCTCTTTTATATCACTTCCACTAATTACAGGACTTAATATAATACCATTTTTAGTTCCACAATCATATTCTGTTATTACTAAATCTTGTGCAACATCAACTAATCTACGTGTTAGATATCCTGAATTTGCTGTTTTTAAAGCAGTATCTGCTAATCCCTTTCTGGCTCCATGAGTTGAAATAAAATATTGTAATACATTTAACCCTTCTCTAAAGTTTGCTGTAATTGGTGTTTCAATAATAGATCCATCTGGTTTAGCCATTAAACCTCTCATCCCTGCTAATTGTCTTATCTGTGCTTCAGAACCTCTTGCTCCTGAATCAGCCATCATGAAAATATTATTAAAAGATTTTTGTTTTTTTATTCGTTTATTGTTAATTAAACAATGTTCAATAGATAAATTGTTTATCATAGCTTTTGATACTTCTTCATTTGAATTAGACCATATATCAATAATTTTATTATATTTTTCTCCTAATGTAACTAATCCTAATTGAAATTGTTCTTGTATTTCTTGTACTTCTTTTTTTGCTTTATTAATAATATCATCTTTTTGTTTAGGTATTATCATATCATCAATTCCTACTGAAACACCTGATAATGTAGAATATGTAAATCCAGTATACATAATTTGATCAGCAAATAATACTGTTGTTTCTAATCCTAAAGTTTTTGAACATAAAATTAATAAATTAGAAATTGATTTTTTATTAAGAGTTTTATTTAATAAATTAAATGATAAACCTTTTGGAAAAATCTTCCATAATATCGCTCTTCCAACACTTGTATGAACTATTTTTGATACTTTTGTGAATGTATTAGTATTATTTTGAGTATATTCTATAATTTTTACATATATTAGTGCATGTAAATCTATTAGTCCCATCTGATATATTTTTTCTACTTCATTTACATTTTTAAATAATGATCCTTCGCCTTTTGCATTATTTTTTTTTCTAGTCATATAATATAATCCTAATATTACATCCTGTGATGGAATAATAATAGGTTCACCATTAGCTGGTGAAAGAATATTTTTTGTTGACATCATTAAAGATTGTGATTCTAATTGCGATTCTCGAGTTAATGGTATATGAACAGCCATTTGATCACCATCAAAATCTGCATTATAAGCAGCACATACTAATGGATGTAATTGTATAGATTTTCCTTCTACTAATATAGGATTAAATGCTTGTATTCCTAATCTATGTAATGTAGGTGCACGATTTAATAAAATAGGATGATTATGTATAATTTCATCTAAAATATCCCATATTATTGGTTCTCCTGATTCTACCATTCTTTTAGCAGTTTTTATAGTTGTTGCAAGTCCTTTATTTTCTAATTTTCCTAAAATAAATGGTTTAAATAATTCTAATGCCATTTTTTTTGGTAATCCACATTGATTTAATTTTAAATATGGTCCTACAGTTATTACAGAACGTCCAGAGTAATCTACTCTTTTACCTAATAAATTTTGTCGAAATCTTCCTTGTTTACCTTTAATCATATCTGCTAATGATTTTAATGGTCTTTTATTTGAACCTAAGATTGCTTTTCCTCTACGTCCATTATCTAATAATGCATCAACTGCTTCTTGTAACATTCTTTTTTCATTTCTAATAATAATTTCTGGAGCAAATAATTCTAATAATCTTTTTAATCTATTATTTCGATTAATTACTCTACGATATAAATCATTTAAATCTGAAGTTGCAAATCTTCCTCCATCTAATGGTACTAATGGTCGTAAATCAGGTGGTAAAATTGGTAGTACATTTAAAATCATCCATTCTGGTTTATTATCAGAAAGAATAAATGATTCTATTATTTTAATGCGTTTAGTTAATTTTTTTTTTTTGATTTCTGATTGTACTTCTTGTAATTCATGATGTAATTTTTCATGTTCTTCAGATAAATCAATATCTTTTAATAATATTTGAATTGCCTCTGCTCCCATTTTTGCATCAAATTCATCTCCAAATTCTTCTAAAGCATTTATATATTGTTCTTCTGTTAAAATTTGTTTTTTTTCAAAATCAGTCATTCCAGATTCTAATATAATATAAGATTCAAAATATAATACTTTTTCTATATCACGTAATGGTATATCTAATAATAAACTCATTTTTGATGGTAATGATTTTAAAAACCAAATATGTGCTGTTGGTGCAGCTAATTCAACGTGTCCCATTCGTTCTCTACGTACTCGAGTTTGAGTAACTTCAACACCACATTTTTCACACATTATACCTCGATGTTTTAATCGTTTATATTTTCCACATAAACATTCATAATCTTTAATTGGTCCAAATATTTTAGCGCAAAATAATCCATCTCTTTCTGGTTTAAATGTTCGATAATTAATAGTTTCTGGTTTTTTAATTTCTCCAAATGACCAAGAACGAATAGTTTCTGGAGAAGCAAGTTGAATTTTAATAGAATTAAAATCTTTAATATTATTGCTATTTTTTAAAAATTTTATTACTTCTTTCACAAAAAACTCCATTATATTAAGTATTAATTTTATTTTTTATTTATTATCAAGTTTAATATTAATTCCTAAAGAACGAATTTCTCTTAATAATACATTAAATGATTCTGGCATACCAGGATTCATATGATAATTATTTTTTACTATATTTTTATATATTTTGGTTCTTCCATTAACATCATCAGATTTTACAGTTAACATTTCTTGTAATGTATATGCTGCTCCATAAGCTTCTAAAGCCCATACTTCCATTTCTCCAAATCTTTGTCCTCCAAATTGAGCTTTTCCACCTAATGGTTGTTGAGTAATTAAGCTATATGAACCAGTAGATCTAGCATGCATTTTATCATCAACTAAATGATTTAATTTTAACATATACATATATCCTACTGTAACTGGTCTTTCAAATTTATTTCCTGTTTGTCCATCGAATAAAGTAATTTGACCAGATTTCGGTATTCCTCCTAATTGTAATAATTCTTTAATTTCTTTTTCATTAGCTCCATCAAATACTGGTGTTGCAATTGGTAAACCATTTTTATAATTTTTAGCTAAAGTTAATATTTCATCATCAGAAAAATTATCAAAATTAATTTTTTGTCTTATTTTATAACCAATATTGAATGTTTTTTGTATAAAATTACGAATATGTGTAATTGATTTTTGTTGTTTTAATAAATAATTAATTTGATTACCTATTCCTTTTGCTGCCATACCTAAATGTGTTTCTAAAATTTGTCCAATATTCATACGTGATGGTACACCTAAAGGATTTAATACTATATCAATAGGTACCCCATATTTATCATATGGCATATCTTCAACGGGATTTATTTTAGAAATAACTCCTTTATTTCCATGTCTTCCTGCAATTTTATCTCCAGTTTGTATTTGTCGTTTAACTGCTAAATATACTTTAATTGTTTTTAATATTCCTGGAGCTAAATCATTGCCTTGTATAATTTTCTTTTTTTTAAAATCTATTTTTTGTTCAAATTCTTTTTTAATTTTTTTATATTGTTGAAAAATATTATTTAATTGATTTGATATTTTTTTATTTTTTATATCAATTTTATACCATTTTTTTTGATCTATTTTTTTTAAATAATTTTCTGATATTCCTGATTTTAGTAAAATATTTTTAATTCGTTGTAATAAATAATATTTAAATATTTTAAATTCTTTAGTTAATTCTTTTTTAATATTTTTAATTTGCATATTTTCAATTTCTAAAGTTCTTTTATCTTTTTCAACTCCATTTCTTGTAAAAATTTGAACATCTATTACTGTTCCTGATATTCCACTTGGTACTCTTAAAGATGAATCTTTAACATCAGATGCTTTTTCCCCAAAAATAGCACGTAATAATTTTTCTTCTGGAGTTAATTGACTTTCATTTTTAGGTGTTACTTTTCCTACTAAAATATCTCCTTCTGTTATTTCTGCTCCTACATATACAATTCCAGAAGCATCTAATTTTGATAAAGATGATTCACTAATATTAGGTATATCAGAACTAATTTCTTCAGGTCCTAATTTAGTATCTCGAGCTACACATGATAATTCTTGAATATGAATTGTAGTAAATTTGTCTTTTTGTATAATTTTTTCTGATATTAATATAGAATCTTCAAAATTATATCCATTCCAAGACATAAATGCTACTCTCATATTTTGTCCTAATGCTAATTCTCCTAAATCTGTTGCTGGACCATCTGCTAATACATTTCCTTTACTAATTTTTTCACCTATTGAAACACAAGGTACTTGATTAATACAAGTATTTTGATTAGATCTAGTATATTTAATTAAATTATATATATCAATTCCAGCTTCATCTGGTGTTATTTGATTTTTATTTACTTTAACAATAATTCTAGAAGAATCAATATATTGTATAATTCCATCTCTTTTAGCAATAACTGTTACACCTGAATCTACTGCTACTGCTCTTTCCATTCCTGTTCCAACTAATGGTTTTTCAGACTTCATAATTGGAATAGCTTGTCTTTGCATATTTGCACCCATTAGTGCTCGATTTGCGTCATCATGTTCTAAAAATGGAATTAAAGATGCTCCAACAGATACAATTTGTTGTGCAGAAATATCCATATAACTAATTTGTTTTTTTGGAAATAAATTTGTTTCTCCTTGATATCGACAAGTAATTAAATTGTCTATTAATTCATTATTTTCATCAATATTAATATTAGCCTGTGCAATAATATAATTATTTTCTTCCATTGCTGATAAATAATGTATTTCTTTAGTTAAAATACCATTTTTTACTATTCTGTAAGGAGTTTCTAAAAAACCATATTCGTTAATTTTAGAATATATAGCTAAAGAATTAATTAATCCAATATTTGGTCCTTCAGGTGTTTCTATTGGACAAATTCGTCCATAATGTGTAGGATGTACATCTCTTACTTCAAATCCAGCTCTTTCACGAGTTAAACCACCTAATCCTAATGCTGAAATGCGTCGTTTGTGTGTAATTTCAGATAACGGATTATTTTGATCCATAAATTGTGATAATTGACTAGATGTAAAAAATTCTTTTACAACTGCTGAAATAGGTTTAGAATTTATTATATCTTGAGGCATTAAAGATTCTAAATCTCCTAAAGATAATCTTTCTTTTATAGTTCTTTCTACTCTAATTAATCCAATTCGAAATTGATTTTCTATCATTTCTCCAATAGATCTAATTCTTCTATTTCCTAAATGGTCAATATCGTCAATAGTACCCCGACCATCTCTAATATCAATTAATCTTTTAATAACTGCAATAATATCTTTTTTACTTAAAACATTTTCATTTTTATTATTTTTTATTGATAAAATATTATTAAATTTCATTCTTCCTATAGAAGAAAGATCATATCGATCTTCTGAAAAAAATAAATTTGAAAAAAAATATTCAGCTGCTTCTTTAGTTGGTGGTTCTCCTGGTCTCATAATACGATATATTTCAATCATAGAACTTGTTGAATCAGAAGTAGTATCAAGTTTTAATGTTTGAGAAATATATGCACCTCTATTAAAATTATTTGTAAAAATAGTTTCTATAGAATGAATATCAGCTTTTTGTATTTTTTTTATATATTTTAAATTTAATTCTGTATTTGCAAAAATAATAATTTTTTTATTATTTTTATTATAATAATCTTTACAAACAATTTTTCCAATTAAATGTTCAATAGGAATTTCAGTTAATAAAATATTTTCTTGTTTTAATTTTTTAATATGTTTTTGATTAATTTTTTCTCCTTTTTTTACATAAATAATATCATTATAAATAATATTAAATGATATTTTTTCATTTTTTAATTCTTCTGGAATTATTTCCATATATATTTTTTTATTAATAAATCGATAAGTATTTTTTTTAAAGAAAAGATTTAAAATATCTATTGTATTATAACCTAAAGCACGTAATATTACAGTAATTGGAATTTTTCTTTTTCGATCAATTCTTGCAAATAAATTATCTTTATGATCAAATTCAAAATCTAACCAAGAACCTCTATATGGTATGATCCTTGCATTATATAAAATTTTTCCAGAAGAATGTGTTTTTCCTTTATCACTATCAAAAAATACTCCTGGACTACGATGTAATTGAGATACTACTACTCTTTCAGTTCCATTAATAATAAATGTTCCATTATTAGTCATAATTGGAACTTCACCCATATATACTTCTTGTTCTTTAATATTTTTAATATTTTCACTTTCTTCTTCTAAATCATATATTATTAACCTTAAAGTAGCACGTATTGATACAGAATATGTTGATCCTCTCATTTGACAATCTCTAGAATCAAAAATAGGTTTTCCAATTCTATAATCAACGTATTGTAATTCTGTTTTATTATTATAGCTGGTAATAGGAAAAATAGATTGAAAAACTGATTCTAATCCTCTTTTTTTTGTTTTATCTTTTTGAATGAATTTATTATAAGAATCTATTTGAACAGAAAGAAGATAAGGAAGGTTTAATACTGTTTCGTATTTCCCGAAATCTTTCCGAATTCGTTTTTTTTCGGTCTCAAAATACACTATTATATACCTAATCTTTAAGCTTAATGGAAAAATTATATATATTAAATATATATTTAATATATATAAACATGAATGATAAATATTTTAATATAATACTATTATATTAATAATACATTTAAGCTGGTGATAATTATTCACCAGCAAACTATTATATTATATTTTAATTATAAATATAATTTTATATTATTTAATTTCAATAATTGCACCAGCTTTTTCTAAAATATTTTTAAACGATTCAGCGTCTTTTTTACTTATTTTTTCTTTTAATGTTGTTGGTGCTGATTCTACTAAATCTTTAGATTCTTTTAATCCTAAACTCATTGTACTACGTACAGCTTTAATTACTGCTATTTTATTTTTTCCAAATGATTTTAATAATATATTAAATTCTGTTTTTTCTTCTTTTTTTTCTGTTTGTTGATTATTATTTTGTGAAATATTTGGAATAGAAGATACTCCAAATTTTTTTTCCATACTAGAAACAAGATCAACAATTTCCATAACAGACATTGTTGATATTGCTTCTATAATTTGTTCTTTTGTAATAGCCATTATTAAATATTCCTAACAACAATAAAAATGAATTTTATTTAATGTTTTAGTTTACTACGTTAGTATTTATTTTAATATTATTTTCTTTTATTGCTAATAAAATAGAAAATAATTTTCCTATTGTTGCATTTTTTATGGTTATTATTACATGTGTTAGAGCTTCTTTTAAGCTTGGTAAAGTTGCTAATTTTTCAATTTCGTCTTTTGAAAGTAATTTTTTATTTAATGCAGCAGTAATAATTTTAAATTTTTTATTTTCTTTTGAAAAATTTTTAAATATTTTTGCTGTACTTTCTGGATTTTTTAATGAAAATCCAATTATTATTGGTCCAGAAATTATTTTATTTAAACATTCTAAATGTGTTTTTTTTAAAGAAATTTTTAATAATGTATTTTTTATTACACATATAAATACATTTTCTATACGACTTATTTTTCTTAATTCAGTAATTTTATTTACTGATATATTTTTAGATGTTGCAATTACTGCAGATAATGCTATTTTAGCAATTTTATTAATTTTATTAATTATTTCTTTTTTTTTTTTTATTTTTAAAGCCATTTTTTTTCCTAAAATATTATTAAAATTATATATTTTATTATATATTAATAATAAAATATATTTTTATTTTTTTATTTTATATTTATATTATTTGATTCAATAATTATTCCACAACCCATAGTAGTTGATAATACTACTTTTTTTATAAAAGTTCCTTTTGAATTTTTTGGTTTATTTTTTTTAATTTCAGAAATTAATTGAATAAAATTTTCTTTAATGTGTTTAGAAGAAAAATTAATTTTTCCAATTGTAGTATGTATAATACCATTTTTATCATTTTTATATTGTATTTTTCCTTTTTTAAAATTTTTTACTGTTTCTTCAATATTATTTGTAATAGTTTCTGTTTTTAAATTTGGCATAAGTCCTCTTGGACCTAAAATTGGTCCTAATGTACTAACTATATTCATAGTATCAGGAGAAGCAATAATAACATCAAAATTATGTTTTTTATTTTTTAAAATTGGAATAATTTCTGATCCACCTGCTATATCTGCTCCATATTTTTTTGCTATATTAATATTTTCACCTTGTGTAAATACAGCTATTTTAATTTTTTTTCCTAAACCATGAGGTAAAATAGTTGTACCTCTTATATTTTGTTCTGTTTTTTTAGGATTAATACCTAAATTGATAGCTACATCTATACTTTCAATAAATTTTTTTGTTTGATATTTTTTTAATATTGTAATTGCTTCGTCAATATTATACTCTTTATTAATGTTAATGTTGTTTTTTAAATTTTTTTTTTTTTTTGTAATTTTTATCATTTAATCCTCTATTTTTAAACCCATAGATTTTGCAGTTCCTTGAATTGAATTTTTAATTTTTTCAATATTTGACCCTGTCATATCTTGTAATTTGATTTTTGCTATTTCTTCTATCTGTTTTTGATTAATAGTTCCTATTTTTTCTAATTTTGGTTTATTTGAACCTTTTTCAATTTTTGAATATTTTTTTAATAAATAAGATGTTGGTGGAGTTTTTGTAATAAATATAAATGATTTATCTGTATATACTGTAATGATGACTGGAATAGGAATTCCTTTTTCTAAATTTGAAGTTTGTTGATTAAAAGATTTACAAAACTCCATAATATTTATTCCTTTTTGACCCAATGCTGGTCCAATTGGAGGACTAGGATTAGCCATACCAGAAGATACTTGTAATTTAATGTATGATTGAATTTTTTTTGCCATAATTTTTTATTATAATAATTTTTTAATTTTATGAATATAATATTATATATTTTTATGAATTTTTTTCGACTTGATTAAAATTTAATTCTATAGGTGTTGATCTTCCAAATATTAATACTGATACTTTTAATCGATGTTTTCCATAATCAATTTCTTCAACAATACCCTGAAAATCTGAAAATGGTCCGTTTTTTATTCGTACCTTTTCTCCTTTTATAAATATTATTTTTGGTCTTGGTGTATCTCCTAATTGTAATAATCGATAATTAATTTTTTTTATTTCATCATCATTAATAGGAATTGGACAATCTGAAGTACCTCCTATAAATCCTATTACTTTAGGTATATTTTTAATTAAAGTCCAACTTTTTTCATTAATGTGCATATTAATTAAAATATATCCAGGGAAAAATTTAAATTCACTATTTTTTTTTTTTCCTGCTTTTATTTCTACTATTTTTTCTCCTGGAACCATAATTTTTCCAAATAAATTTTTTATTTGACTAGATTCAATTTGTTCTTTTATTTTTTTTACTGTTCTATTTTCAAAACCTGAAAAGGTTTGTAAAATATACCAATTTTTTTTTTGATAATTGTACATTTTAAAATCTTAAATTAAGAATAAATGTTATAATTATAAATAAAAATTTATCTATAATCCATAAAATTAAAGATAGTAAAATACTAATAATAAAAATAGAACATGTAATTTTTATTGTTTCATTAAATGATGGCCAATATATATTATTTATTTCTAATTTTATCATATTTATAAAATTTATTATTTTTATTTTTATATATATTATTTTTAAAAAATAATTTTTAATTTTTTGTATTATTTTTTTATACATTTTATCAGCATTATAATAATATAATTTAATATTGTTATTTTAATTTTATATTGTTTGCTGATACCCAGATTCGAACTGAGGGTCTCACCCTTACCAAGGATGTGCTCTAACCAAACTAAGCTATATCAGCTTTTAAGCGGGTAGCGGGAATCGAACCCGCATTATTAGCTTGGAAGGCTAAAGTAATAACCATTATACTATACCCGCTAATTAAAAAATATATTGGTGGAGGAAGGATTCGAACCTTCGAAGTCGATAGACGGCAGATTTACAGTCTGCTCCCTTTAACCACTCGGGAACTCCACCTATTTTTATTTATTATGCCGGCTACCGGAATCGAACTGGTGACCTACTGATTACAAGTCAGTTGCTCTACCTGCTGAGCTAAGCCGGCTTTTTAATTTTTAATATATATATATATATATATTACTTTTAGATGCCGAATTATGCAAGTTTAAATTTCATTTTTTTTAAAAAATATAAAAAAAATAAAAAAAAATTATAAATATATTATAATAATTATAATTTAAATAAATAATATTTTTTAATATTTTATTTTTTTTGAATATAAATAGGATATTATTATGAATCATTTATATAATTCTTATAAATATTTATATCAAAAAATTTTTGATATAAATTCTAAAATTGATATTTCTTTTGAATTTTTTCCACCCAAAATTTTTAATAAAGAAAATAACAATTTTTTATCTTCAATTAAAAAATTAAGTATTTTTCATCCTAATTTTATATCTATAACATGTACTCCAAGAAATTCTGAAATTAATTATACTTATCAAGCAATTAAAAATATTCCAAAAACATTAAATTTAAATATTGCTCCGCATATTACATATATTAATAATATTAATACAATAACAAAATTATCTAAAAAATATTGGAATAATGGTATTAAGAGTATTGTTGCTTTACGTGGTGATGTAATATCAAAAGAATATAATTCTGAAGTTTATGCTTTTCAATTAGTTACATTATTAAAAAAAATTGCTGATTTTGATATTTCAGTTGCTGCATATCCTGAAGTACATCCTGAAGCAAAAAATGCTAATTTGGATTTAATACATTTAAAAGAAAAAATTAATTGTGGTGCAAATAGAGCAATTACTCAATTTTTTTTTGATGTAAATAAATATTTAAAATTTAGAGATCGTTGTATTAGTATTGGAATTAATGTTGATATTATTCCAGGAATTTTACCAATTATGAATTTTCAACAATTAAAAAAATTTATTAATTTAACTAATGTATATGTTCCAAGTTGGATTAATAATATATTTAATAATATAAATATTAATAATATTCATATTAATAAAATGATTGGTTTAGTTATATGTGTTGATATTATTCAAAAATTATGTAAAGAAGGAGTAAATAAATTTCATTTTTATACTTTAAATGACTTTGAAATAGTTTATACTTTATGTTCTATATTAAAACAAAATATTAAAATAAATTAATTTATTTTATTTAATATTATATATTTATATAATCTTATTATAATTTTATTTTTTAATGAGTATATTTTTATGAATAATATTTTAGTTATAAAATTAGGAGGAATTTTATTAAATAGTAAATTTGCTATTAATAATTTTTTTAAAATATTATATAATTTTAAACAATCTAATCAAAATATTGTGATAATTCATGGAGGAGAATTTTGGGCAAAAAATATATTTCAAAATATATCATTATTAAATAATAATATATTTAAAAATTTTAATTATAATAATAATGTTAACAATTATTTTAAAATAGGTATTTTTTCTGGTATTATTAATTCTTATATTATAAAATATGCTCATATTAATAAAATTAATGCAATTGGTTTACGTTTTACAGATGGTGATACTATTATTCTAAATTCAATAAATGTTAAAGATTCTATTTATTGTAATATTAATTCTTTAAAATTAATTCAATATTATTTTTCAAATAACATAATACCTATTATTCATCCAACAGGAATCACTAAAGATAATTATCTTATAAATGTTGATGCTGATATAGTATCTATGTTATTAGCTAAAGCATTAAAGGCACGTTTAGTAATACTAACAGATGTTAATGGAGTATTAAATGGTAAAGGAAAAAAAATAAAGTTAATTAATAATATTATTTTTAAAAAATTAATTTTACAAGGTGTTATTAAAAATGGTATGTATACTAAAGTTAATTCAGCTCTTAATGTTTCTAAACATTTAAATCAAATTGTAAATATTGCTAGTTTTATTAATAATAATAAATTAAAAAATATATTTTTAAATAAATCAATTGGAACAAATATTTTATATAAAAAAAAAGGACATAATTTGTGATTAAAATAAAACATACTAATAAAGTAGTATTAGCTTATTCCGGAGGTTTAGATACTTCAGCTATTATTCCATGGATTAAAGAAAATTATTCATTAGAAGTTATTGCATTTGTAGCTGATGTAGGACAATCAAAAAATGATTTAGATGGTATTTCAGAAAAAGCAATACAATCTGGTGCTAGTGATTGTTATATTGTTGATTTAAAAAAAGATTTTGTTTATGATTATATTTTTCCTGTTTTAAGTACTGGAGCATTATATGAAGGTAATTATTTATTAGGAACAGCTATGGCAAGACCGATTATTGCTAAAGAACAAATAAAGTTAGCTCATCAAACTAATTCTATTGCTGTTTGTCATGGTGCTACTGGTAAAGGAAATGATCAAGTTAGATTTGAGATGGCATATGCTGCTTTAGATCCTAATTTAAAAGTTTTATCACCCTGGCGAAAATGGAAATTATCATCTCGAGAAGAATTAATTGATTATTTAAAAAGTAAAAATATTTCAACAACAGCAACAAAAGAAAAAATTTATAGTCGAGATGAAAATATTTGGCATATTTCAACAGAAGGTGGTGTATTAGAAAATACTTGGAATGAACCAGATAATAATTGTTGGGTTTGGACTACTGATCCTATGATGGCTCCTGATAAAGCAGAATATATTACAATTGAATTTGATAAAGGTTATCCTATTACTATAAATAATAATTCATTAAATTTAGTAGATTGTTTAATATATTTAAATAAAATTGGATCAAAACATGGAATTGGTCGTATTGATATTGTTGAAAATCGTTTAATCGGAATAAAATCAAGAGGTTGTTATGAAACTCCTGGTGGAACTATTTTAGTTACAGCAATGAGAGCACTTGAACAATTAATTTTAGATCGTGATAGTTTTCAATGGAGACAAAAACTTGGATTAAAAATGGCTACAGTTGTTTATGATGGACTTTGGTTTTCTCCAATTAGAAAATCTATACAAAATGCAGCTCATGTTTTTTTTAATATGTTATCTGGTAAAATTGTTTTAAAATTATATAAAGGTAATATAATTGTTATAAAAAAATATTCACAACAATCATTATATTCAGAAGAATTTGCTACTTTTGGAAAAGATACTGTTTATGATCAACATGATGCACAAGGGTTTATTAAATTATTTTCATTATCTTCAAAAATTAGAGCTATGAAAAATAAAAAATAATTTTTTATATTATAAAAATTATTTTATTATATTTTATTTTTTAAATAATAAAAATTAAGGATTTAATCATTATGAATAAAAATGAAAAATTATGGGGAGGACGATTTAATAAAATTTCTCATCCATTATTTGAAAAATTTAATAATTCTTTATCTCAAGATTATTTTTTAGCAAAATATGATATATTAGGATCTATTGCATGGTCAAATTCATTACTAGAATGTCATATTTTAACAAAAAAGGAAAATTTAAAAATTGTTAATGGATTAAAGGAAATATTAGAAGAGATTAATATAAATAATCATATTATTTTAAACTCATCTGCAGAAGATATTCATAGTTGGGTAGAAATAAAATTAATAGAAAAAATTGGAAAATTAGGGAAAAAATTACATACTGGTCGGAGTAGAAATGATCAAGTAACAACTAGTTTAAAATTATGGTGTAGGAAAAATATTGATGATTTAATAAATTTATTACAAGAAATACAATATACTTTAGTTTTACAAGCTAAAATATCAATTGAATATATTATGCCAGGTTATACGCATTTACAAAGAGCTCAACCTATAACTTTTTCATATTGGTGTTTAGCTTATATTGAAATGTTTAAAAGAGATGAAAGTAGATTAAAAGATGCTTTGTTAAGATTAAATATTAGTCCATTAGGTTCAGGTGCTTTATCAGGAACATTTTGTAATATTGATCGTGATAAATTAGCATTAAATATGGGATTTTTAAGTTCTACTGAAAATAGTTTAGATGCTGTTTCTGATAGAGATTATGTACTTGAATTATTATCTAGTGCATCTATTAGTATGATGCATTTGTCAAGATTTTCTGAAGATTTAATTTTTTTTAATTCTGGTGAAGCAAATTTTATTGAATTATCTGATTTTTTTACTTCAGGTTCTTCTTTAATGCCTCAAAAAAAAAATCCTGATGCATTAGAATTAATTAGAGGAAAAACAGGTCGAGTATATGGTTCTTTAATTAGTATGTTAGTTGTATTAAAAGGTTTACCTTTATCATATAATAAAGATATGCAAGAAGATAAAGAAATTTTATTTTCTGCAATTAATATTTGGAAAATGTCTTTAAAAATTGCTATATTAATAATACAAACTTTAAAAGTAAATTTCAAGAATTGTTTTATATCAGCAAAAAAAGGATATGCTAATTCTACTGAATTAACAGATTATTTAGTAAGTAAAGGTGTAAATTTTAGAAAAGCTCATTATATTGTTGGTAAAATTGTATTAGAAGCAATAAAAAAAGATTGTACTTTAGAAGAATTAAATATTTCTATTTTTAAAAAATATCATTCATCATTTGATAATGATTTATATGATAAATTAGATATTTTTACTTGTATTAATAGTAAAAAATCAAAAGGTGGTGTAAATATAAATAGAATTTTAAATCATATATTAAAAATTAAAAAACAATTATATCAAAATTAATTTATATATTTTGAAAATTATATAAAATTAGCTTCCATATATTTAATAAGGAAGCTATATTATATATAAATATTAATCATCTAAAAAATTTTTTAAAATATCTGCTCGACTTGGATGTCTTAATTTTCTTAAAGCTTTTGCTTCAATCTGTCTAATACGTTCTCTAGTAACACAAAATTGTTTACCAACTTCTTCTAATGTATGATCGGTATGCATATCAATTCCAAATCGCATTCTTAATACTTTAGCTTCTCTAGGTGTTAATGCAGATAAAATATTATATGTAGCTAATTTTAAACTATCTATTGTTGCTAAATTAATTGGTAATTCTAAGTTAGAATCTTCTATAAAATCACTTAATTGTGAATCTTCATCATCACCTACTGGTGTTTCCATAGATATTGGTTCTTTTGCTATTTTTAATACTTTTCGTATTTTTTCTTCTGGTATTAACATTCTAGTTGATAATTCTTCAGGAGTTGGTTCTCTTCCAATTTCTTGTAATATTTGTCTTGAAATTCGATTTAATTTATTAATAGTTTCAATCATATGTACTGGTATTCTAATTGTTCTTGCCTGATCTGCAATAGATCTAGTAATTGCTTGTCGAATCCACCATGTTGCATATGTTGAAAATTTATATCCTCTTTGATATTCAAATTTTTCTACTGCTTTCATTAATCCAATATTACCTTCTTGAATGAGATCTAAAAATTGTAAACCTCGATTAGTATATTTTTTAGCAATAGAAATTACTAATCTTAAATTTGCTTCTATCATTTCTTTTTTAGCTTGTTTAGTTTTTATTTCGCCTAATACCATTTTTTTATTAATATTTTTAATTTCTTGTATTACTAATCCTGTTTCTTTTTCAATTTGTTTTAGTTTTTTAATAATAATAAAAATTTTTGTTTTTAATTCACATAATTTTTTTGACCATAATTTATTCATTTTTTGTGCATTATAAAACCATATCTTATTAGTTTCATTTCCAATAAATAATTTTATGAAAATAGGTTTTGGTATTTTACATTTTTCAACACATATTTTCATAATATGTCGTTCTTCCGTTCGTATCCTTGTTACCATATTACGCATATTATTAATTAAACAATCAAATTGTTTAGGTACTAATTTGAATTTTTTAAATATTTTAGATAGTTTATGTATTTCTTTTTTTGAATCTTTATGATTTCTATTTTTTTGATTAATAATTTTATTAGTTTTAATATATTGATTTTTTAATTTTACGAAAAAATTTTCAGCTATTTCTGGATTCATATTTTTTTCTTTTTTATTATTGATATTTTTTTTATTTGAATTTTGTGTTTTATTTTTTTTACTGTTATATTTAATAAAAATATTTTTTTTTGTTTTTTCATTAATAAATCCTGAAACAACATCTGATAATCTGATTTGACCTAATTTTATTCGTTTATATTGATTTAAAAGATAAACAATTGCCTCGGGATATTCAGATACTGAAGATTGTATTTGATGTATTCCAGATTCAATTTTTTTTGCTATATTAATTTCTCCTTCACGAGTTAATAACTCTACACTTCCCATTTCACGCATGTACATTCGTACAGGATCTGTTGTTCTTCCAATATCTGTTTCTGGATCTGTATTATCTTGTGTTTCTATTTCTTCAATATTTTCATTATTAATATAATTTTTATTTAAATCATTTTTTTTTTTAGGTACTGTATTCATAATTTTAATTCCC
This sequence comes from Buchnera aphidicola (Therioaphis trifolii), assembly GCF_005080705.1. Classification (NCBI taxonomy): domain Bacteria; kingdom Pseudomonadati; phylum Pseudomonadota; class Gammaproteobacteria; order Enterobacterales; family Erwiniaceae; genus Buchnera; species Buchnera aphidicola. Next base: position 45,795 of record NZ_CP032996.1, read on the forward strand.
ATATTATTAATCATTTTAATAATATTTTTCATTTTTTTAGAATGAATCATTTTTTTTGATAGAAAATTATGTATATCAAGATAAGTTAAATATCCTTGCGCTTTACCGTGTATAATTAATAATTTAATTTGTAATTGAGAATCTTTTTTCATAAAAAATTTTCCTAATTAATTTTATTATATTTAAATAATATATTTTAACAAAAAAATATATAAATAATATTATTGATAATAAATTTTTTATATTAAATTGATAATACTTTATTTATTTTCCATAATAGATATTTTTCTTTTAATTGTAATTTTTTTAAGCGATCTTTCATAATTAATAAGTTATATTTTTTTTCTAAAGCTATATTATATATTTTTTTTATTAAATCTATAAATACTTTATTTTTTTTTTTATTATGAATTAAATTATTCCAATATGCTAATTTTTGAATTATAAAAAAATTTTTTTGATTTCTATATAATTCAATTATTTGTCCAGTATTAATATTATTATTTTTTTTACATATTTTAAAAATTTCTAAAAATAATGATATTCCTGGAATATTTATTTTTTTTAATTCATAAATTTTAAAAGGTAATATAGTACTTAATATAGGATTTTGTATAATTAAACTAATTAAAATATGAATATTATTTGATTTAATAATATTAGAATTAATATATTTTTTTTTTTGATAAATTATTTCATCTAATTTTATATCATCGATAATTCCTATTTTCTGTCCTAACATTTTTTTTAGATAAATTTTAATATATTGATTTGGTATATTATTTATTATTGGTATTGCAAAATTTAACATTTTAGATATTTCATAAATAGAATTTAAATTAATTTTTTTTGTAATTTTTTTTAAAAAAAAATCAATAATATTAATAGCATTTTTAATTCTATTGTTAAATTTTTCTTTACCTTCTTTATAAATAATACTATTTGGATCTTCTCCTTTTGGTAAAAAGATAAATTGAATATTTTTTATATCATTAATATAAGGTAATATTATTTGTGTTGTTCTCCATGCTGCTTTTTTTCCTGCTTGATCTCCATCATAACAAAAAATTAAATGATTAGTTAATTTAAATAATATATTAATTTGATAATTTGTAATTATTGTACCTAATATTGCAACTACATTTTTAATATTAAATTGAAATAATGATAAAACATCAAAATATCCTTCTACTATAATTATATATTTATTATCATCTTGAATGTGAATTTTATCAATACCATATAGTTGATAACCTTTTTTAAAAATATCAGTTTGAGAAGAATTGATATATTTAGGATGAGTATTATTTAATGTTCGACCTCCAAAACCAGTTATTTTACCATATTGATTTTTAATTGGAAAAATTATTTTATTATAAAATCTATCATATTGATAATTTTGATTTGTATAAATTATTCCAATATTTTTTAAATAAGAAATATATTTTTTATTTTTTATATTTTTTGATAAAAATAATAAATCATTAGAATATCCAATATTAAAGATATCAATTGTATGATTATTAATTTTTCTCTTTTTTAAATATAATTGAGCTATTTTAGAATTTTTATGATAAATATTATTATAATATAATTGTCCTGCGATTTGAATAGCTTTTTCTAATTTTTGTTTTTTATAATGTTTTTTTTGATTTTTGACATTATAATTTTTTTGAAATATTTTAATTCCTGTAATATTTGATAATTCTTGCATACTTTCTAAAAAAGTTAATTGATCATATTTCATTAAAAAATCAATAATATTTCCATGTATATTACAACCAAAACAATAAAAATATTGTTTTTCAATATTTATAGTAAATGAAGGTGTATTTTCTGAATGAAATGGACAAAGAGCATAATAATTTTTTCCTATTTTTTTTATTTTAATACGTTCACTTATTATATCAATAATATTTACTTGATTTAATATATTTATAATAACATCTTGAGGTATAAATTGATTCATAATATTTAATTTAATAATATTTCAAAATAATATATTTAATATAAACGTATACGACGTGCATTTTCTCGTGATAATTTTTTTGTTAATCGTTTAATAGCAGATGCTTTTGCTCTTTTTCTTTTGGTAGTTGGTTTTTCATAAAATTCACGTCTACGCATTTCTGAAAGAATACCAGATTTTTCACATGCTCTTTTAAATCTTCTAAGTGCTACATCAAATGGTTCATTTTCTCTTATTTTAATAACAGGCATATTAAATTTCCTTTTTTTTTGAAATAAATAATTTAAATTATATCATATATCATATATGTTTTATTTTAAATATTTTAATAAATATTTTTTAATTTTATGGGATAAAAAATGAGAATACTTGGAATTGAAACTTCTTTTGATGATACTGGAGTTGCTATTTATGATAATAAATTAGGATTATTAGTTAATGAATTACGTCATCAAAATAATATACATAGTAAATATGGTGGAGTTGTTCCTGAATTAGCTTCTAGGGCTTATATAAATCAAGTAGCTCCTTTAATTAAAGAAATTATAATTAAAAATAATATTTCTTTAAATAGTTTAAATGGTATTGCATATACTGCAGGACCTGGACTAGTTGGTTCATTACTTGTTGGAGCTGGAGTAGGATGTGCATTAGCTTATGCCTGTAATATTCCTTCTATTCCAATTAATCATATGGAAGGTCATTTATTATCACCTATGATAGAAAACCCTAATTTAAAATTTCCTTTTCTTGGATTATTAATTTCTGGAAAACATACACAATTAATTAATGCATATCAATTAAGTGAATATCAAATATTAGGTGAAACTTTAGATGATGCTGCAGGAGAGGTATTAGATAAAATTGCTCAAGCATTAAATTTAGGTTACCCAGGGGGATATTTATTATCACAATTTGCAAATAAAGGAAAATTAGGAAGATTTTATTTTCCAAAACCTATGAAATATTATTCAAATTTTAATTTTAGTTTTTCAGGATTAAAAACATTTACTTTAAATCTTATTAAAAAGCATATGTATAATATACAGGCTTTACATGATATTGCATGTGAATTTGAATATTCTATATTAGATGTTTTAGTTTATAAATCTTTTAAAGCTTTAAAAAAAACAGGTTATGACCAATTAGTTATTGCTGGTGGTGTTAGTGCAAATAAAAAATTAATTAATTTATTTAAAAAATATGCATTAATTCATAATAAAAAATTATATTTTTGTAGTCCTATTTTTTGTACTGATAATGCTGCTATGATTGCATATTTAGGAATGATTTATTTAAAAAGAGGCATTTCAAAAAAAATAGATATTTCTATTTATCCTAAATGGTCTATTTTAAATATAAAACAAAAAAATCATTATTTATAATTCTTGATTTTTTAAATATCTGATTAAATCATCTATTGTTAATATTGGCATTTTATATATTTTTGAAAATTTTAATATGTCTTTAATTTGAGCCATACTACCATTTTTATTTGTTAGTTCACATATTACACTCATTGGTTTAAATCCTGCTAATTTTGTTAATACAATAGATGCTTCTGTATGACCTTGTCTTGATAATAAACCCTGTTTATGTGCACATACAGGAAAAATATGACCTGGTTTATTAAAATCAGATGATATAGCAGTATCAAAAACAGCAGTTTTTATTGTTTTAATCCTATCTTTTGCTGAAACACCTGTTGATATTCCTTTTGAAGATTCAATACTAACTGTAAATCCTGTATTATAAGTACTGGTATTATTTTTTACCATCATTGGTAATTTTAATTTTTTTCTTTTTTTTTCTGTAATACATAAACAAACAATTCCACTTCCATAACGAATAGTTAAAGCCATTTGCTGTATTGTCATATTTTCACAAGAAAATACTAAATCACCTTCATTTTCTCTATTTTTATTATCTATAATAATTACTCCTTGACATAATTTTAATGCTATAATTGCTTTTTTTATTCTATTTTTATAATTTCCAAATTTTGATAAAAATTTTTTTATCATAAAAACCTTAATTTATTAATTTTATTTTTTAAAATAAAAAATGATTTTATTAATTTATTTTTTATTATAAATTTTTATATAATATATAGTATTAAAAAATTAAAACGGCACTATTTTTTATTGTACCGTTTTAAAAAATTCATTATAAATATATAATTTCCATAATTGGTGTTTTTCCTGCAATAACCCTTCCTGAATATTTTTTTATTGTTTTAATTTTTTCCATATTAGAAATTACTACAGGTGTTAAAGTAGATTTTGAATGTTCATTTAAAAAATTTAAATTATATTCTAAAATTATATCACCAATATTCACATATTGATTTTCTTTAGCAATTTTTTTAAATCCTTTTCCATTCAATAATATTGTATCTATACCAAAATGTACAAAAATTTCTATATTTTTTTCTGAAAGAATAGAAAAAGCATGTTTAGTTTTAAAAATTGTTCCAATTTTTCCTTTAACTGGAGATACAATTTTTTTACCAGATGGTTTAATAGCTACTCCATCGCCAATAATTTTTTTTGAAAATACTTCATCAGGAACTGATTCAATATTTATGATCGTTCCAGATATAGGAGAAAAAATTTTATTTTTTTTAGGTAAATTATTATTTTTAAATAATTTAGAAAATAAATTCATAATTTATTCTTAATATTTTAATATTTTTAATAAAAATTTTTAAATATGTTTTATATAAAATAATTATTTATTAATTTTTGTATTTTTTTTGTAGTATTTTGTTGTAACACTAATTTAGATAATTGTTTTGCATGTTTAAATTTTGTTGTTCGAATAATTTTTTTAATTTTTGGTATGTATGATGGATTCATACTAAATTCATTTAATCCCATTCCTAATAATAATATAGTAGCTTTTTCATTTCCAGCAAATTCACCACACATTCCTGTCCATTTTTCTTCTTTATGAGATACATCAATAACTTTTTTAATTAATTTTAAAACTGATGGATTCATTGGATTATATAAATGAGAAATTAAATCGTTTTTTCTATCTACAGCAAGAGTATATTGTGTTAAATCATTAGTTCCAATACTAAAAAAATCAACTTCTTTTATTAAATATTTAGAAATAATAGCAGAAGCAGGTGTTTCAATCATAATTCCTATTTGAATATTTTTATCAAAGTCAATTTTTTTTTTATTTAATATAAATTTTATTTTTTCTAATTCATATTTTAATTGTTGAATTTCTTCAACTGAAATTATCATAGGAAATAATATTTTTAGCTTTCCAAAACTTGATGCTCTTAAAATTGCTGTTAATTGTGCATGTAAAATTTCTTTTCTATCAAGACTAATTCTGATTGCTCTCCAACCAAGAAATGGATTATCTTCTTTTGGAAAATTCATATATGGAATTTCTTTGTCTCCGCCGATATCCATAGTTCGAATTATAATAGTTTTATTGTTCATCATTATTGCAGCTTTTTTATATTCATGAAATTGTTCTTCTTCTGAAGGTAATTCCATACGGTCCATGAATAAAAATTCTGTTCTATATAATCCAATAGATTCTGCTCCATATTTCTTTGCATTAATAATGTCTTGCATATTACTAACATTAGCACTAATTTCGATTTTTTTTTTATCAATTGTAATTGCTGGTAATATTCTAAATTTTTTTAATTTTTTTTTTTTTTTTAAATATTTTTTTTTATACTTTTTTAATTTATCAATAATATTTTGAATAGGATTAATAAAAATTTTATTATTTATTCCGTCTAATATTATAAAATCTCCATTTTTAACTTTATGAGTTATATTTCCTGTTCCTACAATTGCAGGTATTTCTAAAGATCGAGCCATAATTGATGTATGTGCTGTTTCGCCACCTAAATTAGTTATAAATCCTTTTATATATTTAAAATTCATTTGTGCTGTTTCAGAAGGTGTTAAATCATTTGCAATTAGTATTACTTTTTCTTTAATATTTTTTAAATCTACAGTTTTTATATTTAATATATTTCTTAATAATCGATTACCAATATCCCTAATATCTATTGCTCGATTTTGTAAATATATATTATTAATTTTTTTTATTTTTTGTATTTGTTTTGAAATAGTTAATTCAATTGCAAAAGCAGCAGTATTATTTTTTTTTTTAATTAAATTAATTATTTCTTTTTCTAATTCTTCATCTTCGAGAAGCATAATATGCCCTTCGAAAATTTCTGTTTCTTTTGAATTAAATATTAATTTTGATTTTTGTTTGATTTCTATTAATTGTTTAATAGATTTTTTTTTAGATTTTAAAAATTTTTTTATTTCAGATTCTATTTCTATATCATGAATATTTTTTTTATTTATAATAATTAAATCACTTTTAAATAATAAAGCTTTTCCAAAAGCAATTCCTGATGATGCTAAAATACCTGAAATCATAATATTACCTTTAATTATAACATGCAATTATCATTTATTTTAATTTAAAAATTAATAAATTATATAGTTAAAATTTTTGATTTCATAGATATTTTTATTAAAAATAAATGATAATTATTTTAAAATATAATTTATTTTAATTCCATAAGAATTTTTGTTAAATATTTAACAGCATCTTTTTCATCTGTTCCATTAGCAGTAATAGTAATTACAGTACCTTTTGTTAAATTTAAAGTTTGTAAATTAAATAAACTTTTTGCATTTGCAGAATTATTATTTGTTGTTATGATAATTTCAGATTTAAATTTTTTTGCAGATTTTACAAATTTAGCAGCTGGTCTGGTATGTAATCCATTAGGAGAAATAATTTTTACATTTTTTTGGAACATATTTATATTCCTATATTTTTTAATGTTATTTTTATATATTATAAAATAATTTAAAAATAAAATTTTTAAATTAATAATTTTATTATATAATATATTTTTATATTTATTTTTTTTAAATTTTATAATATTATTATTAATATATTTAATATTATTTTTTTCATAATTAAATTTATATAAATATTTTTATATTATATATTATATATTTATGAAATATTATTAATTAAATAATTATTTAATTATGAAATTTTAATTTAATTAATTTTTTAAAATATATTTATTAAAAAATATGAATTTTATAAAAAAAAAAATATTATATTTATATAAATTATTACATTATCATGATTATTTATATCATGTATTAAATATGCCTATTATTTCTGATGAAGAATATGATTTTTTAGTAAAAAAAATAAATTCTTTAAAAAAAAAAAATATTATTTTTTTTAATGAAATAAAATCTTCATTTATAAAATTAAATAAAATATGTGATATTTATAAAAATAAACATGTAAAACCTATGTTATCTTTAGATAATACCTTTGATGTTAATGGATATATTAAATTTCATAATAATATAAAATATTGTTTAAAAAATAAAAATATAAAATTTTTTTGTGAATTAAAATTTGATGGAGTTGCATTAAGTTTATTATATAGAAAAGGAATTTTAGTACGTGCATTAACGAGAGGTGATGGAATATATGGAGAAGATGTTACTAAAAATGCTTATGTAATTAATAATATTCCTATAGTTTTAAATGATTCTACTGTACCAGAATTATTAGAAATTAGAGGTGAAGTATGTATGTTAAAAAAGGATTTTAATGATTTAAATAATTTTTCTATCAAAAATAATAAAAAAGTATTTTCTAATACAAGAAATGCAGCAGCAGGGTCATTACGAAATCAAGATATTTCAATAACAAAAAAAAGAAAATTATTTTTTTTTTGTTATGAATGTAATATTATTTCTGATATTAAAATTTTTAAAAATCATTCAGAACAATTAAATATGTTAAGTAATTTAGGATTTTGTATTAGTCAATATATTTTATTATCATCTAATTTAAATAAAATTTTGAATTTTTATTATTTAATAAATCAAATAAAAGATTTTTTATCTTTAAATATTGATGGAATTGTTATAAAAGTAAATTCCTTAATATTACAAAAAAAAATAGGGTATGGAAATAAATTTCCTAAATGGGCTATTGCTTTAAAATTTAATTCAAAATATGCAAAATCAAAACTTTTAAGTGTTACTTATCAAGTTGGTAGAACTGGTATTATTACTCCTGTTGCAAATTTATTTCCTACATTATTATCTGGAGTGATGATTAAAAAAGCATCTTTATATAATAAAAATGAAATTAATAAATTAAATTTATTTATTAATGATTCGGTAATTATTCATAGAATTGGTAATGTAATACCTAAAATTAAATCTGTAATTATTAATGATAGAATGAACGATGCTAAAAAAATACTTTTTCCTAAATATTGTCCTTCTTGTAATTCTTTATTATATAATAATAAAAATTATACTATTATACAATGTCTTGCTGGAAATAATTGTTTAGAGCAAAGAAGAAAATATATAGAACATTTTTTTTCTAAAAATGCATTATATGCTGAAGGTTTTAGTTCTAAAATAATTTCAAAATTAGTATTCAATAAATACATTTATACACCTTTGGATTGTTTTAAATTAAATGTTCAAATATTATCAAAGTTAAAATATTTTGGAATAAAATCGGCAACTAAAATTATTAATTCTATTAATAATTGTAAAAATACTACATTAAGTAAATTTATTTATGCTTTAGGTATTCCAGAAATTGGATTAGAACATTCTGAATTAATTGCTAATTATTTTGGTTCTTTAAATAAAATATTACATTGTAGTATATATGAATTAAAAAAAATTAAATGTATTGGAGATATTTGTTCAAGTTCTTTTTTAAATTTTTTTTCTTATCAAAGAAATATTAATAATATTAATAAATTAATTAAAGAAGGTAAAATTAAATTTATTAATTTAAAAAAAAAAAATATAAAAATCAAAAAAAATATTTTATTTAAAAAAAATATAGTTATAACTGGAAAATTTAAAAATTTTTTAAGAAAAGAATTAATTAATAAATTAATACATTTAGGTGGTATTATTTCAAATAATATTTCAAAAAAAACAAATTTTTTAATTGTAGGTTCTAATCCAGGAAATAAAATTATTAAAGCTTCAAATTTAAATATTAAAATAATTTTAGAAGAAGAAATTAATAAAGTTTTATTTAAAAAACATAAATTTTAATATTTGGGTCGTGCAGGATTTGAACCTGCGACCAATTGATTAAAAGTCAACTGCTCTACCAACTGAGCTAACGACCCATCTTATTATGGGTAATGACGGATTCGAACCGCCGACTTCCTCCGTGTAAAGGAGGCGCTCTACCAACTGAGCTAATCACCCAAAATATTTTAATTCATGAGATAATTATATCTTTCAAGGAAAAATAGTCAATATATTATAATAAAATTTTTATAAAAACAATTTATTTTATTATAAAATTTCAATATTAATATAATATTATTATAATTTATATAGGAATTATAATTTGAAAATTAAAACTAGGTTTGCACCAAGTTCAACTGGTTTATTACATATTGGTAACATAAGAACAGCATTATATTCTTGGTTATTTGCAAAACGTCATAATGGTTCTTTTGTTTTAAGAATTGAAGATACAGATTTTATTCGTTCAAATAAAATTTATGTGGATAATATTTTAAATACATTAAAATGGTTAGGAATTATTTGGGATGAAGGACCATATTTTCAAAGTCAAAGATTAGTTTTTTATAAAAATAAAATTAATGAAATGTTAGATTTAGGTTGTGCATATAAATGTTATTGTTCAGTGAATCGATTAAATAAAATGAGATTAAAACAAATTTCAAATGGTATAAAACCAAGTTATGATCGAAAATGTAGATATGATAATTCTTCAAAAAAAGGTCATCAAGAATATGTAATAAGATTTAAAAATCCATTAGAAGGTAATGTGATTTTTTATGATCAAATTAGAGGAAAAATTATATTTAATAATTCTGAATTAGATGATTTAATTATTCAACGTAGAAATGGTTTTCCTACTTATAATTTTTGTGTAGTAATAGATGATTGGGATATGAAAATTACACATGTAATTAGAGGAGAAGATCATATTAATAATACACCAAGACAAATTAATATTTTAAAATCTTTAAATGCTAATATTCCAAATTATGCACATGTTTCTATGGTTATTAATAGTAATAAAAGTAATCTTTCTAAAAGAAAAAAAGATTCTAGTATTTTAGAATATAAAGAACAAGGTTTTTTTAAAGAAGCTATTTTAAATTATTTAATAAAATTAGGGTGGTCATATAAAGATAAAGAATTTTTTAGTATTGATGAAATGAAAAAATTATTTTCTATTAAAAATGTTAGTAAATCTTCTAGTGAATTAAATTTAAAAAAATTATTATGGATGAATCATCATTATTTAAATAATATACCAATAGATTTAATTTTAATTAAAAAATTTAAAAAATATTTAAAAAATTTTAAAATTAAAGTTAATAAAAAAATAAACTTAATTAAAATAATAAAATTATTAAGAAATCGTTGTAATACTTTACAAGATTTAGTATTACAATCAAGATATTTTTTTGAAAATGTTGAAAAATTTAATTTTATTTTAATAAAAAAATTTTTTTCTCAAGATTCTTATAAAATAGTAAAAATTATATATCAAAAATTATATAATATAAAATTATGGAATTCAGAAAATATAGTTATTTTATTTAAAAAAATTTCTCAAAAATATTTTATTTCATTAAAAAATATTTATATGTCATTACGAATTGCAATTACTGGTTTAGAAGAATCTCCTAGTATAAATACTATTATGGATATTATTGGTAAAAATGAATCTTTAAAAAGATTAAAAAAATTATTATATTGTTTAAAAAATTATAAAAATATGTTAAATTAAAATAATATATTTTATTTTTTTATTACATTATCAAAATAATATATTAAATAATTTTTCATATTTAAAATATTTAATTATTTAAATTTAATTTATTTTATATTAAAATATTTTTATTTTATATAATAATATAACATTTTCTAATAATATATAATTTTTTATATATATTGATTTGTATATTATTGAATTAGGAAATGATTATGAATATTAATTTTTTAAATCATTCTCATTTAGAAAAAATTAAAAAAAATAATTCTTTAAAAAATTCTAATTGGAAATTTTACGGAATATTATTATTATTTTTTTTATTTTTTATTTTTTTTATATTTTCTTATTTTTCCAACCATATACAATATCAAATAGTTTATAATAATTTATCTAATGAAGATAGTATATTAATTATATCAAATTTATTAAAACGAAAAATTCCATATCGTTATATTGCTAATTCTGGAAAATTATTAGTTCCAAAAGATCAAATTGATAAAGTTAATTTAATGTTATTAAATGAAAAATTACCAAAAAAAAAAAGTATTGGTTTTGAATTATTTGATAAAGAAAAAATTGGAATTAGTGCTTTTAATTTTCAAATTAATTATCAACGAGCCTTAGAAGGTGAATTAGAAAAAACAATTCAAAAAATTAATTTAATTCGAACAGCAACAGTACATATTGCATTTCCTGAATCTTTATCTTTAACACAAGATAAATCCTTACCTTCTGCTTCAATAATTTTAGATATAAAAAAAAAAAAACATTTAACACATAAACAATGTATAGCAATTACTAATTTAATTTCTGCTAGTGTTCCAAATTTATTACCAAAAAATGTTGTTATATTAGATGAATATGGAAATTATTTAAATAAAAAAAAAATATATAAAAATAATATACAATATTCTAAAATTGATAAAATAAAATTTATAGAAAATAAGTATCGTAAAAAAATTATTTATATTTTAAAATCAATATTTAAATTAAATAATATTCATGCACAAGTAACAATTTTAGATCAAAAAGATAATAATTTTAAAATAAATAATTTTAAATTAATACATTATAATAATTTTATTGTAAAAAATATTAATAATTTTTTTAATTCTGTTTTTTTAAATAAATCAAATCATTTAATTTATGAATCTTCTAATTCAAAAAAAACAATTTCAGTATTAATATTAATCAATGATTTAAAAAATCAAACAAATAAAATAATTCCTATAAATAATACTCAAATAAATAATGTTAAAAAAATAATTATAGATTATTTAAAATATGAAAATTTTAATATAAAAAATATTCAAATAATAAATTTACAACTTATTAATAATTCTAAAATAATAGTTAATGATTTTTTTTTAATATATTATTTTAATTTATTTCGAAAATATTTATTATATATTATTTTGTTTTTATTTTTTATACAGTTTATTTATTTTTTTATTTTAAGAAATAATAATATTAATAATAAAAACTATAAAATAAATATTAATAATAAAAAAATTAATTTAGATAATATGAATAAAGATATTAATTTAATAAATTTTAAAGATAATATAAAAACGATATATAAAAATGATAAATTAATGAATAAAATTTTATATATTTCAAAGAATAATCCTAAATTAATTGCAATGATTATTAAAAATTGGATAAATAAAAAAAAATGATTTTTAATGGTGCAGATAAAAGCGCAATATTATTAATGCTACTTAATTCAAAAGAAGCAATTAAAATATTTAAATATTTTAATAAATATGAAATAAAAAAAATTATTTCTTCTATAATAAATATTAATTTAGTATCTCAGAGTGATATAAATACGATTTTTAATGAATTTATACTGCAATATGAAAATATTTCAAAATATGTTTTATTAGATAATAATTCATATTTAAATAAAATTAAATCTAAAATTTTATATAATAAAAATTTAGATAATTTTTTAAATAAAATATCTAAAAAAAAAATTTTCTTAAAAAAAATAAAAAAATTAAAACATATTTCTGATAAAAATTTATATTCTTTATTAAAAAATGAACATTCTCATGTTATAACTTCAATATTATTTTTTTTAGATTCAAAAACTGCATCAAATGTAATTTCTTTTTTTGAAAACCAACAACAATCTAAAATTATATATTTAATTTCTAAATTTTCACAATTAAAAGAATATGAGTTTTCTATATTAATTGATATTATTGATATTATTTTAATAAAATATAAGAGGATTTCTTATAATAAAAAAAGTTTAATAACAGCTATTGATATTTTAAATACTAATAATTTTAATAACAATCATAATATTATTGATAATATTTATAAACATGATAATAAAATTGGAAAAAAAATATTTTATAAAATATTTTCTTTTGAAGATATTGTTAAATTAACTGATGAGAGTATTATTTTTTTAATAAAAAATATTGATGAATATAAAATATTAATTTCTTTATATCATGCTAAAAAATCTATAAAATATAAATTTTTTAAACATTGTCCTAAATTAAAAGATAATATAATAATTTTAGAATCTGATAAAGATAGATACATATCTTATGATAATGTAATAAATGCTAAAAATTTTATTGTATCAAAGATACGTGTATTATTAAAAAAAAAAGAAATATCAATGATGAATTTGAGTTAATTTTATGTCTAATAAAAATATATTAAATAATTGGAAAAAGTGGTATCCAAAAAATATTAAAAATAATATTCAAGATAATTATTTTAAACAAGATAAAAATAATATTTCTTTATTAAACATTTATTTTGAAAAAGGTTTTAAAATTGGTATTAAAGAAGGTTATAAATTACAATTGAAAAAAGAAGAATTTTATTTTTATAATGAAAAATGTATTATAAAAAACAAAATGAAAAAATTATTAAAATCATTTGATTTTGCATTTAAAAATTTAGATACTATTATTGTTAATAAATTATTAAAGATGGTTTTAAAAATATCATTAAAATGCTTAAATTATCCAATTAAATTAAATGAAAAAGAAATAGTAAAAAAAATAAAAAAAATAATTTCAAAAAAAATTTTATCTAAAAATATTATTTTTCAGATAAGTAAAAATGATAAAGATATTTTTAATAAGTATTTTAAAAAATTATTTTATAAATATAATTATATTATAAAATATAATAATAATATAAATTCTGGTGAATGTATTATTAATTTAGAAAATGAAACAATAGATTCAACTGCATTAACAAAGTGGAAAGAATTATATCGTTTATTTTGTAATAAGGAAGATTTATGAATAAACGATTAAATAATTGGTATGATCAAATTAATATATTTAATAAAAAAATAGATGATATTCCAAATATTATATATTATGGTCATGTTATTGGTTTGCGAGGTTCTATAATTGAAGCAACTGGATTAAAATTACCAATACATTCATTATGTATTATAGAAATTAAAAAAAATAATCAAATAAATTATATAGAATGTATTGTAATAGGTTTTTTAAAAGAAAAAACATTTTTAACATCTTTTAAAGATGTATGTTTTATTCCTCCAAATTCTTTTATTTTTTCAAAAGATATTAAAAAGCATATTTTTCAAAAATGGCCTATAGGATTTCAATTACTTGGTCGAGTGTTAGATGGTCAAGGGAAACCATTAGATTATAAACCTTTATTAAATAAAGATTGGTTATATACATTAAGTGGTGATTATATTAATCCATTAAATAAAAAACCTATTAATGAAATTTTTGATGTTGGTATTCGATCAATTAATGCATTATTAACATTAGGAAAAGGTCAAAAAATTGGATTATGTTCACAATCTGGATATGGAAAAAGCATTTTACTTGGAATGATTTCTAAATATTCAAAAGCAGATATTATAGTAATTGCATTAATTGGAGAACGTGGACGTGAAGTTCAAGAATTTTTAAATAATTCATTAGGTTTAAAAAATTTATATCGTTCTATAATAATAGTTGTTCCTATTAATGCCTCACCTATATTAAAAATACAAGGTTCTATGTATGCAATGTGTATTGCTGAGTATTTTCGAGATAAAAATAAAGATGTATTGTTGATTTTTGATTCATTAACTCGATATGCTATGTCAGAACGTGAGATATCAATTTCGTTAGGTGAAATTCCATTAAATCAAGGTTATCCATCTTCTATTTTTTCAAAGTTATCAAATTTTATTGAACGTGCTAGTAATTCTAGTAAAGATTCTGGTTCAATTACAACATTTTTTACAATTTTATTAGAATATGAAGAAAATGATTTAATTTTAGAAATATCTAAATCAATATTAGACGGTCATATTATATTATCTAAATTATATGCAGAATCTGGTCATTATCCTGCGATTGATATTGAATTATCGATTAGTCGTGTAATGTTTAATATTATTTCTAAAAAAAATTATGAAAAATCTCGTTATTTAAAACAATTAATATCTGTATATCAAAAAAATCAAGATTTAATTAATATTGGTGCTTATATTCATGGTAGTAATAAAATTTTAGATGAAGCAATTGAAAAATGGAATCAAATTATATGTTTTTTAAAACAAGATATATTTGAGTCTAGTTCATATTTAAAATCAATTTCTGAATTAAATAAAATTATTTAATTTTTATTTTATTTACTGTAATCATTATGTTAAAAAAAAATATTGCAATATTAAAAAATATTACAAAATTAAAATTAGAACAATTAACTTTTATATTATATAATATTAAAAATAAAAAAAATAAAAAAAAAAATCAATTATATAAAATAATTAAATATTACAATTATTATATAAAAAATTTTACTAAAAAATTTATTTTAGAATTTTCTTTTTTTAAAATAAAAAATTTTTATCAATTTTTATATTATTTAGAAGATTATATTCTTAAATTAAAAAATAAAATATTAAAATATAATAATGATATTAAAAATAAATTATTTTTATGGAAAAAATTAAATAAAAAATTAAAAATATGGAATATATTATATGATAAAATAATAAATGTAAATAAAAAAAAAAAAAATATTTTAAATAAAAAATATAATAATCAATATTATCAAATATTTTTATTGAAAAATATATTTTTTAATAAAAATAAATAATTTTTTAATTTTCAATTGGTATTTTAAATGAAAAAATATAATGAAAAATTTTTTATTTATAAAGATATTAATGATCACGATATTAAATATGTAAAAATTTTTCAAAAAATTTATAAAAAATTTATTATTTTATTAGAAGATGAATTATTAAAAATTACTAAAAAAAAATTTAAAATTAATATTATTAAAAATAATTTAACAATTAATTTAAATATAAATAATGATAATTTACATATTTTAAATACTATATCATTAATAAATATCGATTGTTTTATTTTTATTTTTTTTTCTATTTCTTTTATTAATTATTTAAGTGAATTAATATTTGGTATTAATAAAAATATTTTTTATTATAAAAATTATAATGTATTAATTTCTTCTAAAATTTATATTATAAATAAATTAATGAATATTTTTATTAAATTATATAATAATATTTTAAAAAAATGTAATATTTTTTGTAATAAATATTTTATTGATATAAAAAATAATTTTAATTTTTTTATAAAAAATAAATATAAATTATATTTAAATACTGAATTTTTATGCAAATATAAAAATACAAAATTTATTTTTATTATTCAGATTCCTGACATATTATTATTTATAATAATTAATCAATATAAAGATTTTTTTAAAATTAATGAAGAAAAATCTATTTATAGTAAAAATAATTATTTATTAAATAATATTTGTAATTCAGAATTAAATTGCGTAGTTCAATTAGAAAAAATATCTATATTATCTAAATATATTAAAAATTTAAAAATTGGTGATATTTTAGAAATTAAAAAACCAAATATAGTAACAATATATACAGAAAATTATATACCAATTTTTTATGGAAAATATTATTCTAATAATAATAAATTAGTATTATATGTTAAAAAAAACTTATTAATTAATAAATTAAATATAAAGAATAAAAAAATATGATTAATAATATAAAAAATAATATAAATAATGTAAATAATAATTCTTATAAAATTCACGAATCAAAAGATAATTTATTAAATTTAAATACAAAAAATAAAAATAAATTAAATAATTGTAATAAATTTAATTTTCAAGAAAATATATTAGATGATATTTTATTAGATATTATTATTCAAATAGGAATAATAAAAATAAAAATTAAAGATTTATTAAATATAAAACCAGGAACAATACTTAATTTAAATAAATCAAATAATGAAATGTTAGATATTATTTTAAATAATACTATAATTGCAAAAGGAGAATTGGTTCAATTGAAAGAAAAATATGGAATTCGGATCACTCAAATTATTCAACATAATTATTAAATAATATGAAAATTATATTTGATTTATTCTATCAACATATCTTATATAAAGATATTTTCTTTTTTATGAAATTTTTTATTTTATTATTTTTAATAATTTGGTTAATTAGAAATATTAGTTTTTTAACAAATAATTATAATAATTCTTTAATAAAAGTTATTAATCAAATTAAATTAGATACTAATAATAAAATTATTATTTTGGATGTTCAAGGAGTTAAATTAGTATTAGGAATAACATTAAATAATATGAATGTTTTATATACTATTCCTTTTACTAATAATGATATTAATCATCAAATCAAAATAGAACAATCAAATTTTAAATTTACTTTTTTAAATAAAATCATATTAAATATATGTTGTTTTTTATTATTTTTTTTTTATAGTCCTAATGCCTATGCAACTGAATTTTCTGAATTAACTAAACATATTTTTTTAAATAATATTTATAATTGGTCTTTTTCTATTCAAATGTTTATATTTACATTTTTTTTAGCATTATTATCAGTAATTATTTTAATGACTACAAGTTTTACTCGAATTATCATTGTTTTAACTTTATTAAGAAATGCATTAGGAATTCCTTCTATTCCTCCAAATCAATTATTAATAGTGATATCATGTTTTTTAACTTTTTGTATTATGAATCCAATATTTTATAAAATATATCATGAAGCATATTTACCATTATATTTAAATAAAATTCAATTTGATGAAGCTTTTTTTAAAGCATATAAACCTATTCATGATTTTATGCTTCATCAAACACGTCATTCTGATTTATTAGCATTTTCTAAATTATCAAATATTCCATTAATTGAAAATCAAAATTTTATTCCAATACAAATATTATTACCATCATTTATTACTAGTGAATTGAAAACTGCTTGTCAAATTGGATTTACTATATTTATTCCATTTTTAATTATTGATTTATTTGTTTCTAGTATATTAATTTCATTAGGTATGATGATGATTTCTCCAAATAGTATTTCATTACCAATTAAATTAATATTATTTGTTATGGTAGATGGATGGAAATTAATTTTTTCATCTTTAGTAAATAGTTTTTATTAAAATTTTTTATATTTTTTTAATTTATTAGGATATTTATGAAATCTACATTTTTAACAACATTATTTTATGAATCGTTAAAAGTTTTATTTTTTATATCATTTCCATTTTTATTATCTGTTTTATTCATTGGAATAATTATTGGAGTATTTCAAACATTATTTCAAATTAATGAACAAACATTATCTTTTATTCCAAAATTAATAGTTGTATTTTTAATATTTACATTTTTTGGTACATGGTTTTTAAATATAATTATTAATTATATGGAATATATTTTTAAAAATATATCATATTCAATTTTTGATTTATGTTAAATATTTATCATTATAATATATTTATTTTATTAAATAATTTTTTTTTTATTATTTTTAGAATATTTTCAATATTACATTTTTCTCCATTTTTTGGAGATAAAATATTTAATAAAAAAATAAGATTTATATTTTCTTTTTTATTAAGTATATTTATTATTTTAAATATACCTTATATAAAAATTAATATTTTATCATATATTGGTTTAATTATTTTAATAGAACAAATTATTATTGGTATAATTATTGGTTTTTTTTTAAAATTAATATTTTTTTTTGTTATTATATCTGGTGAAATTTTAAGTTTTCAAGTTGGTTTATCTTTTTCAAATTATTTTGATTCTAATTTAAATTTTAATGTTTCAATTTTTTCAAAAATTTTTAATATATTTTTATTATTAATTTTTTTATTTTTTAATGGTCATCTTTGGATTATTTTTTTTATTTTAAAAAGTTTTTATTTATTTCCTATTAATCATATTAATTTTAATAATATTTTAATATCTTTTATAAAAATTATAAATTCTTCTTTTTTAAGTGGAATAATACTAATTTTTCCTATTATGATTTTATTATTTTTATTAAATATATTAATTGGAATTTTATTTCAATCATCATCAAATATGTTTTTTTTATTTAACAATTTTTCATTATTTTTTTTTATTAGTTTATTATTTTTATTTTTTTCAAATTCGATTTTTTTTTATTCTTTAAATATTCTTTTAAATTATTTAATTAATATATTTGATAATATGTTTTTTTAAAACACACTATACCTTTTTATATAAAAAATATAAAAAGATATAGTATATTTTATTATAATATTATTGATATATTTATTTAATTTTTATTTCATTATATAATACATGTTTTTTAATAATAGGATCATATTTTTTTAATTGTATTTTTTTTTGATTAGATCTTTTATTTTTTGTCGTAGTATAATAATGTTTTGTTCCAGAAGAAGATATAAGTTTAATTTTTTCTCTTGAGCTTTTAGCCATTTATGTTTCCAAGTTTAAATTTTTTAATTAAAAAATTTTTCAATTCCTTTTTTTTCAATTATTCTCATTCCTTTATTTGAAATTCGTATTTTAATGAATTTTTTTTTATTTGGAATCCATAATTTGCGATATTGTAAATTTGGAATAAATTTTTTTTTTGTAGCATTAAGTGCATGAGATCGATTATTTCCAAACATTGGTTTTTTTTTTGTAATAATACATATTTTGGCCATATTTTTCCTATTAAATGATAAAATTTTATTTTATATAAAATTTTTTATGCATTTTTTTATTTCTAATTTTGCAGATTTGGCATTTTCGAATCCAATAATTTTAACCCATTTATTTTTTTCTAAATCTTTATAATGTTGAAAAAAATGTATAATTTTATTTTTGACATTAATAGATAAATCTTGAATATCTTTAATATCTTTATAATCTATAGAAATATTATCATGAGGTACAGCAATTATTTTAGAATCTTCTCCTGATTCATCAATCATTTTTAATATCCCAATAGGTTTACATTGAATGACAGAAGAATGTTGTAATTTATATGGAATTGGAATTAATACATCTAATGGATCGCCATCATTAGATAATGTTTTATTGATATATCCATAATTACATGGATAAAACATAGATGTTGGTATAAAACGATCAACAAAAAGAATTTGCGTTTGTTTATTAATTTCATATTTTATAGAATGTGTTTGATATGGTATTTCAATAATTACATATATATCATGAGGAATATTTTCTCCTGATTTAATATTTTGTAAATTCATATTTTTTCCATATTTATATTTAATAATTGTATGAGATTTAATATTTATTTATTTGATATTTTATATTTTTAAATAAATTTTTAAGTTGACCTATAAGCCGGGTTCTGTTTTATGCAGTCATTTATCTAGACCAATAATCACTTATTGGTTCAAGCGGTTTACCTGAATTTATACGAGCAGTATTTTAAATTCTATTTAACCTTGCTCCGAGTGGAGTTTACATTGCCATATTTATTACTAAATATGCGGTGTGCTTTTAACACGCCTTTTCACCCTTACTATTTAATATTATTAAAATATTATTTAGCGGTATATTTTCTGTTGCACTATTCGTCAGAAAAAATATTCTGCCCAGATGTTATCTGGCACTCTTGCTCTTGGAGCCCGGACTTTCCTCTATTTAATTAACAAATTAAATAGCGACTGCTTGGTCAACTTATAAAATTATTATAATTTATTTTTTATTTTTTGTCATTTTTAAAATTTTTTATAGTGTAATCATATAATTTATTTTTTTTAATTTTATAAATTAATGAAGTTAATTTTATTGCTGTTTTTATTTTAATTTTTGTTAATAAAATTGATAAAGTATTATGAATATTAGAGCATATTTTTTTTTCTTTTTTTTTTTTACCTTTAATAATAATTACCATTTCTCCTTTCTGTCTTAATGGATTATCTTGTAACCAGGATAATATATTTCTTGATGTATCATATTTTATTTTTTCCCACTTTTTTGTTATTTCTTTTGCTAATACTATTTTTCGATTTGAACCTAAGTAAATAATGATATCTTGTATACTACTTATAATTCTATGACAAGATTCATAAAATACTATCGTTGTTGCATTATTTTTTATTTTTAATAAACATTTTTTTCTTTGATTAGTTTTTTTTGGAAAAAATCCTTTATAACAAAATTTATTACTAAATATTCCTGATGCACTAAGTGCTGCGATAATAGCGCATGGTCCAGGAATTGGTATGACAGTAATATTTTTTTTATGACATTTATGAACTAATTGATGACCTGGATCACTTATTGTAGGTGTTCCAGCATCAGATACTAAAGCAATATCTATTTTTTTTAATAAAATAATAATTTTTTTAATGAATTTATTTTCATTATATTTATTTAAAGAAATAATTTTTGTATTAATATTAAAATAATTTAATAAATTTTTTGTATATTGAATATTTTCTGCTGCTATTAATTTGACTGTTTTTAAAATATTAACTGCTCGATATGTAATATCTTTCATATTTCCAATAGGAGTTGAAACAATATATAATATTTTATATTTTTTTATATTAGTATCATTCATTTTATATATTTATATTATTTAAAATCAATAAATAATAATATTTTATATATTAGATTATAATTATATTAATATTAATAAATATAAATTTTTTGTATATTTCATTAAATTAAAAAATAAATAATTAGGAAATATTTTAGTGAAAAGAGTTGTTATTACTGGTTTAGGAATTATTTCAAGTATTGGTAATAATAAAAAACAAGTATTATCATCTTTAAAAAATGTAACTTCAGGTATTACTTTTTCTAAAGAAATGAAAAGATTTGGTTTAAAAAGTCATGTTTGGGGAAAAATTAAATTAAATAATATAAAAATTAATCGTTCTATTTTAAAATTTATGAATCCTGCATCAATTTATTCTTATTATTCTATGAAACAAGCAATTAAGGATTCTCAATTAAAAAAAAATATATATCAAAAAAATTATCGAGTTGGAATTATTACAGGTGTTGGATGTAATTTTTTTTTTAATAATTTATTTTTAAAAAAAAATCCTTATTTTTTAATTCAAAATATGATGTCTAATATTTCTGCATGTTTATCAACTTATTATCATATTTTTGGAATTAGTTATTCAATTAGTTCTGCTTGTGCAACTTCGTCAAATTGTATTTATCATGCTTTTGAATTAATTAAATCTGGAAAACAAGATATTATGTTTGCTGGAGGTGCAGAAGAATTAAGTTGTGAATTAGCATATCAATTTGATTTAATTAATTCATTATCAGTAAAATATAATAATAATCCTAAAATATCTTCTCGTCCATATGATATTAATAGAGATGGATTTGTTATATCTGGTGGTTCTGGAATAATCGTACTTGAAGAATTAGAACATGCATTATCAAGAAACGCTAATATTTATGCTGAAATTCTTAGTTGTGGTTCTACTTCAGATGGAAATAATATGATTCGTTCTTCTGGATTAGGATTAATTAAAGCGATGAAAATAGCTATGAAAGGTTCAGGAAATATTATTATTGATTATATTAATACTCATGGTACATCAACAAAATTAGGTGATTTAGTAGAATTAAAATCTATAAAAAAAGTTTTTAAAAATTTTATTCCATATATTTCTTCTACAAAATCTCTTACTGGTCATGGTTTAGGTGCCTCTGGTGTTCAAGAAATTATTTATACTATTTTAATGATGAATAATAATTTTATTGCTCCAAGTATTAATATTAAAAATTTAGAACCATTTGCAAAAAATATGAATATTGTTTGTAATTTAAAAAAATATAATATAATTTCTTCTATGTCAAATAGTTGTGGATTTGGTGGAGTTAATGTTTCTATAATATTAAAAAAATATTATTAATTTTTAAATTTTATATAATGAAATTATAGTTGAATTTTTTTTTAAAATGTATTATTTTATATTATTAATATAATATTTTATTTTTTAATTAATGATATTAAAATATAAAAGGATAACAATGAATCAATTGAATGAATTAAAAAAAATTACAACAATTGTTGCAGATACTGGAGATGTTAATGAAATTAAAAAATACGAACCAATTGATGCTACAACAAATCCTTCTTTAATTCTTCAAACTATGAATATATCAGCATATCATAATTTGATTATAGATGCTGTTAATTATGGAAAAAAAATTGGAAATTTTATAAAGGATAAAATTACACATGCAAGTGATAAAATTTTAGTTAATATTGGTAAAGAAATTTTAAAATATATACCTGGTAAAGTATCAAGTGAAATTGATTCAAGACTTTCTTTTAATACAGAATTATGTATTTTAAAAGCTAAAAAAATTATTAATATGTATGAAGATTTAGGAATATCTAGATCAAGAATATTAATTAAATTAGCATCTACTTGGGAATGTATTCAAGCAGCAAAAGAATTACAAAAAGATGATATTCATTGTAATTTAACATTATTATTTTCTTTTGCACAAGCAAAAGCTTGCGCTGAATCTAATGTGTTTTTAATTTCTCCATTTGTTGGTCGAATTTATGATTGGTATTATCAAAATAAATTAATAAAAAATTATAATTCTAGTACTGATCCTGGGGTTGTATCATTAAAAAAAATATATAAATATTATAAACAATATGGGTATAAGACTATTATTATGGGTGCTAGTTTTCGTAATATTGAACAAATTTTAGAGTTATCTGGTTGTGATTATTTAACTATTTCTCCTATTTTTCTTAAACAATTAAAAAATAATGTTGGAAAAGTTATAAGAAAATTAATTCCTGAAACTATTATTAAAAAACCAAAATATATTTTAAATGAATCTGAATTTAGATGGGAACATAATCAAGATAGAATGGCTGTAGAAAAATTATCAGAAGGAATACGTCAATTTAGTAATGATCAAGAAAAATTAGAAAAAATATTATATTCATTTTTTTAAAATAACTTTAATCTTTTAATCTAATACATAGGAATGTAATTGTGTGCTCTAGACAAGAATTAGCTAATGCAATTCGAGTTTTAAGTATTGATGCAATTCAAGAAGCGAATTCTGGACATCCTGGAGCTCCTATGGGTATGGCAGATATAGCTGAAGTTTTATGGAGAAGTTTTTTAAAATATAATCCAAATAATCCATATTGGGATAATAGAGATCGTGTTATTTTATCCAATGGACATGCATCAATGTTGTTATATAGTGTATTACATTTAACTGGATATGATATATCAATAGATGATTTAAAAAATTTTAGAAAATTATATTCTAAAACTCCTGGTCATCCAGAAATTGATTCTACTCCAGGAGTAGAAATTACAACTGGTCCTTTAGGACAAGGATTAGCTTCTGCTGTAGGTATGGCTATTGCAGAAAAAATACTTGCATCATATTTTAATCGACCAAAATATAATATTGTAGATCATTATACTTGGGTATTTGCAGGCGATGGTTGTTTAATGGAAGGTATTTCTCATGAAGCATGTTCTTTAGCTGGAACTTGGAAACTTGGAAAATTAATTTTAATGTATGATAATAATAAAATTTCAATTGATGGTAATGTTTGTGATTGGTTTAATGATGATACAGAAAAACGTTTTCAATCATATAATTGGCATGTTATTAATAATGTAGATGGACATAATTCAAATGCTATTTTAAACGCTATGAATTGTGCTAAAAATATTACTGATAAACCTTCTATTATCATATTTAATACTACTATTGGTTTTGGTTCTCCTAATAAGTCTGGTACAGCTGAAGTTCATGGATCTCCTTTAGGAATACAAGAAATTATATTAACAAAAAAAAAATTAAATTGGAAATATCCTCCATTTTATATTCCAGATGAAATTTATCATCATTGGAATTTTTGTAAAATTGGAAAAAAAATAGAAGATAAATGGAATGTTTTATTTTCAAAATATAAAATAGATTATCCGAAATTATCAAATGAATATATTCGTCGAATGTCTGGATTATTACCATCAAATTGGTCAGATAAAATATTAAAATTAATTAATAATAATAATATTAATAATAAATCTATTGCGACTCGTCAATCTTCTCAGAATATATTAGAATATTTTGGAAAAATATTACCTGAATTATTAGGTGGTTCTGCAGATTTAGCTCCAAGTAATTTAACTATGTGGTCTGGTTCTATTTCAATTAATAAAAAACAATCAGGTAATTATATTCATTATGGTGTTCGTGAATTCGGAATGACTAGTATTGCTAATGGAATATCTCAACATGGTGGATTTATTCCTTATACAGCAACCTTTTTAGTATTTTTAGATTATGCTAAAAATGCAGTTCGTATGTCTTCATTAATGAAAATAAGACAAATCATGTTATATACACATGATTCAATTGGATTAGGAGAAGATGGTCCTACACATCAACCTATTGAACAATTATCTCATTTACGTTCTATACCAAATATGAGTGTTTGGAGACCTAGTGATAATTTAGAAACAATCATTGCTTGGAAATTTGCAATAGAACGTTATCAAGGTCCTACTGCTCTAGTATTATCTCGTCAAAATTTATCACAATTATCACGTAATAAAGTTGTAATTAATAATATTATTCGTGGAGGATATATTTTAAATGATTTTGGTAAAAATATTGACATTATTTTAATTTCTACTGGATCTGAAGTACAATTAACATTATTAGCTGCTCGTAAAATTCATGATTTAGGATATGGTGTTAGAGTGGTTTCTATGCCATCTACTGATGTTTTTGATCATCAAGATTCTAATTATAAATTATCTGTTTTACCTGATAATATTAAAAAACGTATTGTAATTGAAGCTAGTCATTCAAATTTTTGGTATAAATATGTCGGTTTTGATGGAAAAATTATTGGAATTGATAAATTTGGTGAATCTGCTCCTGCAATTGATTTATTTGAAAAATTTGGTTTTACAGTAGATAATATTATTAAAATTGCAAAACAATTATTAGAATAATATATATTTTAATATAAAATAAAATTTATTTAATATTTCATTTTAAATAATTGAGTAAAATTATGTATTGTCCAATTTTTTTTTTAGCAAAAGAGTTAATTTCTATACCATCTATTAGTCCTTTTGATTATTCCTGTCAAAATATTATTGCTCGAAGATTATTGATAATAGGTTTCAATATAATGCTTTTTAAAAATAAAAATACGAATAATTTATGGGCTTATAAAGGTCAAGGATTAACATTATCTTTTGCTGGACATACAGATGTTGTTCCACCTGGAAATATAAAGTGTTGGAAATATTTACCATTTTCTCCAATATTAAAAAATGGATTTTTATTTGGTAGAGGTTCATCTGATATGAAAGGATCATTAGCAGCTATGATTATAGCTGCTGAAAGGTTTATAATTTTAAATAAAAAAAATTATTCAGGAAGATTATCATTTTTAATTACATCAGATGAAGAATCAATTGCAAAAGATGGTACTATTCGTATTATAGAATATTTAAATTCAATTAATGATTATATTAATTATTGTATTATTGGAGAACCCACAAGTTTTAAAAATATTGGTGATACTATAAAAATTGGTAGAAGGGGTTCATTACATGCTCATTTATCTATTTTTGGTATTCAAGGTCATATAGCATATCCTCAATTTGCTGATAATCCAATTCATAATGTTATTCCATTTTTAAAAAAATTAATTAAAGTAGTTTGGACTTCTGGTAATAAACATTTTATACCAACAAATATGCAAATATCAAATATTAATTCTACAAATAATAGTGAAAATATTATTCCTGGAGAATTGAGTATTAATTTTAATTTTAGATTTGGAACAGATATCACAATTAATCAAATTAAATCAAAAGTATATTTTTTATTAAATATGTTTAATTTAAAATATAAAATTATTTGGCGATTATCTGGAGAACCCTTTTTAACTAAATCTCATTATTTAATAAAAATAACAAAAAATGCAATTAAAAAACATAATTATATTAATATTAATTTATCCACAGATGGTGGAATATCTGATGGAAGATTTATAAAAAAAATTAGTAACGAAATTATAGAATTAGGCCCAAAAAATAATACTATACATAAAATTAATGAATGTGTTGAAATGAAAGATTTACAATTATTAAGTTTAATGTATCAAGATATTATTAAAAATATATTAATATAGTTTTTATTTTTTCAGAGTACCAAAATGATACTCTGTGAATTTTTTTGAAATATTAAATAATTAAAATTTTATATTAGATTTTATTAAAGCATTATGTAATATTAACTGTGAATTATATGATAATGGTGTTAATGGTAATCTTAATTTTTGATTTTTAATCATTCCTAATTTCCATGTTGCCCATTTTATAGGTATTGGATTTGGTTCTAAAAATAATGCTTGATGTATTGGAATTAATTTTTCATTAATAATTCTTGCATTATGAAAATTATTTTTTAAAGCTAATTCACACATTTTAGACATTTCCTTGGCAGCTATATTTGCTGTTACAGATATTACACCATCTCCTCCTAATTGCATAAAATCTAAAGCAGTAATATCATCTCCACTAATTATTAAAAAATTATTTTTTACATATTGTTTAATTTGATGTATTCTTGTAAGATCTCCAGTAGCTTCTTTAATTCCTATAATATTTTTTAATTTTGATAATTTAATTATAGTTTTTGGTTTTATATCACAACCAGTTCTACTAGGAACATTATATAATATTTGTGGAATATCTGTACTTTCTGAAATTGCTTTAAAGTGTTGATATAAACCATCTTGAGTAGGTTTATTATAATATGGAACTACACTTAAACAACCAGCAATACCTGAATTTTCTAATTTTTTTGTTAATAAAACAGCTTCTGTTGTTGAATTAGCACCTGTTCCCGCAATAATTGGTATTTTACCTTCTGCAAATTCTATTGTTTGTAATACAACAGATTTATGTTCTTCTTGGTTTAATGTTGCAGATTCTCCTGTTGTTCCAACAGAAACAATGGCTTTAGTATTATTTTTAATATGGTATTGAACAAGTTTTTTTAAACTTTTTTTACAAATTTTTCCTTGTTCGTTCATTGGTGTAATAATTGCAACAATACTTCCTTTGAACATATATTTTCTCCAATATAATTAATAATATATTATATTATTAATATTTTATAATATATTTTTTTTATACTACTAAATTGATTAGTAGTATAATATTATAAATTGATTATATAAAAATTTATTTTTTGTTAGATATTTGTGTTATTTTTCCACATTGGGATTGAAATCGTAATAAATGATCCATAATAATAATTGCAGTCATAGCTTCTGCTATTGGAACTGCTCGAATACCTACACAAGGATCATGCCTACCTTTAATTTGTATATTGACATTTTCATTATTTTTATTAATTGTATTAATTGGGATATTAATACTAGAAGTTGGTTTTAATGCAATTTTTGCAATAATAGGTTCTCCATTACTAATGCCTCCTAATATTCCTCCAGAGTGATTACTTAAAAATCCTGTTTTTGATATTTCATCTCTATTTTCACTACCTAATTGATTAATAACAGAAAATCCATCTCCTATTTCAATACCCTTAACTGCATTAATACTCATTAATGCATGTGCTAAATCTGCATCTAATCGATCAAATACTGGCTCTCCTAATCCTGATGGTACATTATTACAAATAATTGTAATTTCAGCACCTATAGAATTTTTATTTTTTTTTAATTCTTTAATTTTATTTTTTAAAATTTCTATTTTATTAATATCTGGACAAAAAAAAGGATTTTTATTAATTATATTCCAAGATTTTAATTTACATTTAATAGAACCTAATTGAGATAAATAACCTCTAATTTTAATATTATATATATTTTTTAAATATTGTTTAGCAAATGCTCCTGCTGCTACTCTCATTGCTGTTTCTCGAGCTGAAGATCTTCCACCTCCTCTATGATCTCTAACTTTATATTTTTTATAATATGTATAATCAGCATGACCTGGTCGAAATATATTTTTTAAATTATTATAATCTTGTGATCTTTGATCTATATTATCAATTGTTAATCCTATACTTGTTCCTGTTGTTATTCCATTAAATACACCGGATAAAATATTTATTTTATCCATTTCACGACGTTGTGTAGTATATTGTGAAGTTCCAGGTTTTCTTCGATTTAATTCGTTTTGTATATATTTTTTTGATATTTTTATTCCAGGTGGCATACCATCTATAATACAACCTAAAGATACTCCATGTGATTCTCCAAAAGTATGTACTCTAAAAATATGACCAATTGTATTTCCAGGCATAATAAATCTCCAAATATGTTTTAATAATTATATTGATACTAAATGATATCAATTTATATAATTTTTAATTGAATTTATAATTTATTATGTTAAATTTTTAATTATATTAATTTGATTTTTATAAAATATTTATAAATTTGTTATTATTAATAATAATTATTTAAAAAATATTTTTTTAATAATTATATTTTTTTTATAATTAATAATATTAATTTAAATATATAATAATTTTTTTGGAATAAATTTTATGAAAAAAAAAAAAAATCCTATTCTTGATGATTTATCCTGTTTTTATAAAGAATTAAAAGATGTAAAAAAAATGAAACAAGATACTGTATTTCATAGTAAACCTTATAAATTATATCAAAAAAATATTGAAAAAAGAAATATTTGTAATCAAGATGCACATATACAATTTTTTAATACTAATTCTTATAAAAATATTATTAAAAAAAATTCTGTATCATATGTTCGAGAGAATTCTTTAAATCATGAATTAATAAAATTAAAAAATAAAGTTTATATTCCTGAGATTACTTTAGATCTTCATGGTTTAAATCAATTACAATCAAAAAAAGAATTAGGAAAAATTATTATTTTATGTTGTGAACAAAAAATATTTTGTTTTTCAGTAATACATGGTCATGGAAAAAATATATTAAAAAATCAAATTCCTATTTGGTTATCAAATCATCCTAATGTTCTTTCTTTTTGTCAATTAAAAAAGAAATTTAAAAAAAATACAACATTATATGTTTTGATAGATTATAATAATCATTATTAAAGTAAAAATTTTATATTTTTAAAAATATTTTAAAAAAAAATTATATTAAAATTTTTAAGTATGTTATCAAAGGTAAATTAATGTTGAATAAAAATCGGTTACGTATTGCTATTCAAAAATCTGGTCGTTTAAGTCAAGAATCTATTAAATTATTGACTAAGTGTGGTATAAAAATTAATTTAAAACAACAACAATTAATTTCATTTTCTGAAAATATGCCTATTGATGTTGTAAGAGTTCGAGATGATGATATTCCAGGTTTAGTAATGGATCAAGTGGTAGATTTAGGTATTATTGGTAAAAATGTTATAGAAGAAGAATCTTTAAGAAGAAATATTGATCCAAAAAAAATATTATATACTATTTTACAACGTTTAGATTTTGGATCATGTAGATTATCTTTATCAATACCTATTAGTCAAAAATATATAAATTTAAAATCATTAAATAATTTTAGAATTGCAACTTCTTATCCCTATTTATTAAAAAAATATTTAGATCAAAAAAAAATTAATTTTAATTTTTTTATATTAAATGGTTCTGTAGAAGTTGCACCCAGTGCCGGTTTATCTGATGCTATATGTGATTTAGTTTCAACAGGTGCAACTTTAGAAGCTAATGGTTTAAAAGAAGTTGAAGTAATTTATTCTTCTACTGCTTGTTTAGTATCACGAACAGGAGATGTTTCGGATATTAAAAAAATATTAATTAATAAACTTATGACAAGAATTCAGGGTGTAATTAAAGCTAGGGAATCTAAATATATTATGTTACATGCTCCATATTCTAAATTACAATCTGTTATATCATTATTACATGGAGCAGAACATCCAACAGTATCTAAATTAGCAGGAGAAACAGATAAAGTAGCAATTCATATGGTTAGTAGTGAAACATTATTTTGGGAAACTATGGAAAAATTAAAAATTTTAGGTGCTAGTTCAATTTTAGTTTTACCAATTGAAAAAATGATGGAATAAAATATGTTATTATATAATGAAATAATTTTTTGGAATGATTTAAATGAATTACAAAAAAAAAATATATTATTAAGACCAAAAATTACTAAATTAGATAATTTTAAAAAAAAAGTTAAAAATATTTTAAATAATGTAAAAAATTTTGGAGATGATGCTATATTAAAATATAATAAAAAATTTGATAATATTAATTTAAAACAAATTAAAGTTTCAAAAGATAAAATTAATAATTCATCATATTTTTTAAAAAATGATTTAAAAAATGCAATTTTAACTGCAAAAAAAAATATTCAATTATTTCATCAAAATCAAAAATGTAAATCTTTAGATATTCATACTGCAGTTGGTATACGTTGTCAGCAAATTACTATTCCAATAGAATCAGTTGGATTATATGTACCTGCAGGATCTGCACCATTATTATCTACTGCATTGATGTTAGCAGTACCAGCTCATATTGCAGGTTGTAAAAATATTGTATTATGTTCACCTCCACCTATAACAAATGAAATTTTATATATATCAAAAATATGTAATATAAAAAATGTTTTTGAAGTTGGAGGTGCTCAAGCTATTGCTGCTCTTGGATTTGGAACTGAAACAGTACCAAAAGTTAATAAAATATTTGGTCCTGGTAATATGTATGTTACTGAAGCTAAACGACAATTAAATAAATCATCATTAAATGTTTCTATTGATATGATTGCTGGTCCTTCAGAGTTATTAATTATTGCAGATGAAACTTCTGATCCTATTTTTATTGCATCAGATATATTATCTCAATCTGAACATGGTCATGATTCACAAGTAATTGTTTTATCTGATAATATTTCTATATTAAAACAAACTATATTTCAAGTAAATCAGCAAATACATAATTTATCTAGAAAAGATATTATTTTTGAATCTTTAAAGAATAGTAAATTTATATTAACAACAAATTTATTAGTATGTACTCAAATATCTAATATTTATGCTCCTGAGCATTTAATTATTCAATCAAAATATTCAAGAAATATAGTTAAAGATATCATCAATGCTGGTTCTATATTTTTGGGAAAATGGTCACCTGAATCTGTTGGAGATTATGCTTCAGGTACAAATCATGTTTTACCAACTCATGGTAATTCTGTTTTTGCTTCAGGATTAAGTATAACGGATTTTCAAAAAAAAATAACTATTCAAGAATTAACACCATTTGGTTTAAAAAATATTGCTAATGTTGTTAAAATATTATCTTTATCAGAAAAAATGGATGCTCATGCAAATGCTGTTATAGTACGTTGTAATTCTATTAAGGATAAATATGGAAAGTAATATAAAAAAAATATCTCGAAAAGATATTGTTTTTTTAAAAGCATATAAATCAGCAAGAAAAATTGGAGGTAATGGTAATATTTGGTTAAATGCTAATGAATTTCCTGAATCAAGTATGTTTAATTTAAATAATATAAAATTAAATCGTTATCCTGATTGTCAACCAAAAGAATTAATTTTACGATATTCTATTTATTCAAATATTTCTATAAAAAATATATTAGTAAGTCGTGGATCTGATGAAGCAATTGAATTATTAATGAGAGTTTTTTGTATTCCAGGTAAAGATAGTATTATGACTTTTCCTCCTACTTATGGAATGTATTCTAAAATTGCAGAAATTTATGGTATTAAAAATATATCTATTCCAATGATTGATAATATTTTTTTAGATTTATTAAAAATAAAAAAATATCTTTTTAAAACAAAAATAATATATATATGTTCTCCAAATAATCCTACTGGTAATATTATTAATGTAGATATTATTATTAATATATTAAAGTTAACTCTTGGAAAAGTAATAGTTGTTATTGATGAAGCATATATTGAATTTTGTATTAATAAAAGTATTATTTTTTTATTAAAACGTTTTTCAAATTTAGTTATTTTAAGAACATTATCAAAAGCTTTTGGTTTAGCTGGTATTCGTTGTGGATTTACATTAGCACATTCAGATATAATAAAATTATTAAAAAAAGTAATTGCACCTTATCCTTTACCTATTCCTTCAATAAATATTGCAATACAAGCATTAAGTAAAACTGAAATTTTAAATATGAAAAATAAAGTTTTAAAATTAAATAATAATAAAATATGGTTATTAAATCAGTTAAAAAAAAATAATTTAATTAAACATATTTTTTATAGTGAAACGAATTATTTATTAGTGCATTTTTTTAATGCAAAAGATGTATTTCATATATTATGGAATCAGGGTATAATTTTAAGACAACAAGATCACGAAATGACATTAAAAAATCATATTAGAATATCTATTGGTACGAAAAAAGAATGTTTATGTTTAATAAATGCTTTGAAAAATATATCATTAAATTAATATTATTACCTTAAGGAATATTTTATTGTGCAAGAAAAAATATTATTTATTGATCGAGATGGTACTTTAATTCATGAACCTACAGATAATCTTCAAGTTGATAAAATTGAAAAATTAATCTTTGAACCATTTGTTATTTTAACTTTAAAAAAATTGATTGCATTAAATTTTAAATTAGTTATGGTAACAAATCAAGATGGATTATATACTGAGACATTTTCATATAATTCATTTATTGTACCCCATAAATGTATGGTTGATGTTTTTTATTCACAGGGTATATTTTTTGAACATATATTAATATGTCCTCATTTTTTAAAAGATAATTGTAATTGTAGAAAACCTAAAACTGAATTAGTTGATTCATGGATTATTCGAAATTCTTTAGATAAAAAAAATAGTTATGTTATTGGAGATCGTGAAACAGATTTAGAATTAGCAAACAATATGGGAATTTCAGGAATTTTATATAATAAATATTATACAAATTGGAATCATATTTATAATATTATTGCTAAAAAAAATAGATATTTTAAAAAAATTCGTAATACTTTAGAAACAAAAATAAAAGTAGAACTATGGTTAGATCAAGTAGGAAAAAATACAATTAATACTGGAATTTATTTTTTTAATCATATGTTGGATCAAATTGCTATTCATAGTAATATTGTTATGAATATTTTTGTAAAAGGTGATATCGAAGTTGATGATCATCATATTATAGAAGATACTGGTATTGTTTTAGGTCATGTAATTTTAAAATGTTTAGGAAATAAATTAGGAATTAATAGATTTGGTTTTCATGTTCCTATGGATGAAAGTTCAGCATATTGTTTATTAGATTTTTCTGGTAGATCATATTTAAAATTTATTAGTAAATTTAATCGACAATTTGTTGGAGATTTCAATACAGATATGGTTGAACATTTTTTTAGATCATTATCTTATTCTATGAAAAGTACAATACATTTAATTAGTATGGGTTTAAATGATCATCATAAAATTGAAGCTTTATTTAAATCTTTTGGTAAAGCTTTAGGTAAAGCAATTAAAATTTCAAGTAATATTTTACCTACTTCAAAAGGAATATTATAAATGAATATAGTAATTTTAGATACAAATTGTTCTAATTTGTTATCTGTAAAATTATCTATTAAAAAATTAGGTTATCATCCAATTATAAGTAGTGATGTAAATATTATTTCTCATGCTGATAAATTA
The DNA here is from genome assembly GCF_005080705.1 of Buchnera aphidicola (Therioaphis trifolii). Classification (NCBI taxonomy): domain Bacteria; kingdom Pseudomonadati; phylum Pseudomonadota; class Gammaproteobacteria; order Enterobacterales; family Erwiniaceae; genus Buchnera; species Buchnera aphidicola. The sequence continues at coordinate 80,649 of NZ_CP032996.1, forward strand.
TTAATTCCTGGAGTAGGTAGTGCATCAGAAATTATTACACAATTATCTAAAAAAAAATTAATTAATGTAATTAAAAATATTTCTTGTCCAACCCTTGGTATATGTTTAGGAATGCAATTATTATCATCATTTAGTTCTGAATCTCATGGTGTTAAAATGATTGGAATTATTGATGTTCCAGTACAATTATTAGACTCTAAAGAATTACCATTACCTCATACAGGTTGGAATCAAATTACTATTACTAAATCAAATCCATTATTTAAAGATATTAATTCAGGTTCATGGTTTTATTTTATTCATAGTTATGCGTTTCCAATTAATGAATATACAATTGCTAATTCTTTTTATAATGTATATTTTAGTTCTGCGATTCAAAAAAATAATTTTTTTGGTGTACAATTTCATCCAGAGAAATCTGGTTTATTAGGTTCGAAGTTATTATTAAATTTTTTAGAGATGTAAATTTATGATTATTCCAGCAATAGATATTTTAAATAATAAAATAGTTCGATTATATCAAGGAAATTATGATTTAGTACAATATTATAATTATAATGTATATGATTTAATAGAAAAATATTTATTTTATGGTATTAATATGGTTCATATAGTTGATCTTAATTCTGCTCGAAATCCTTTTGAGAAAAAAAATCAAGTTTTTTATAATATACTTAGTTATTTTAAAAATAAAATACAAATTGCTGGTGGTATTCGTTCTGAAAAAGATATAGAATATTTTTTATTAAATGGAGCAAAAAGAGTAGTTATTGGATCAGCAATTTTTAATAAAAAAAATAAAATAAAGAATTGGATTAAATATTATGGAAGTGAATATATTGTTATTGCTTTAGATATAAATATTATTAATAATGTTAATAATGTATTTATTAATGGATGGAAAGAAAATACTAATATTTGTTTAGAAGATATTTTAAAAAAATTATCATATTTAGGAATTAAGTATATATTATGTACAGATATATCTAGAGATGGGACCTTATTAGGACCAAATTTTAAATTATATCGTAATCTTATTAATTCATTTCCTAATTTTTATTTTCAATCTTCTGGAGGTATTTCTAGTGTAAATGATATTATTCAACTAAAAAAAATAGGTATTCACGATATTATTATTGGAAAAAGTTTATTAGAAAAAAAATTCAATATTATGGAGGCAATAAAATGTTGGCAAAAAGAATCATCCCTTGCCTCGATGTAAAAAATGGATTTGTTGTTAAAGGAGTTCAATTTCGAAATCATATTATTGTAGGAAATATTATTGAACTTGCAAAAAAATATGTTCAAGATGGTGCAGATGAATTGGTTTTTTATGATATAAGTGCATCTACTAATAATAATTTAGTTAATAAAAAATGGATATATCAAATTGCAGAAGTAATTGATATTCCATTTTGTGTTGCTGGGGGTATTAAGAATCTTAATGATGTTCAGGAAATTTTATCTTCTGGAGCAGATAAAATATCTATTAATTCTCCAGCAATTAATGATCCAAATTTAATTACTCGTATTGCTGATAAATTTGGATCTCAATGTATTGTAGTAGGTATAGATTCTTGGTTTGATAAAAATACTAAAAAATACTTAGTGTATCAATATACAGGGTGTTCAAAATCTACAAAAAAAACGATTTGGGATACTATTTCATGGGTTAAGGAAGTTCAAAAAAAAGGTGCTGGAGAAATTGTATTAAATATGATGAATCAAGATGGTATTTGTCAAGGTTATGATTTAAAACAATTAAAATATATCAAAAAAAATTGTCATGTTCCATTGATAGCATCTGGAGGTGCTGGTATTATGGATGATTTTTATCATGTTTTTAAAAATGTAAATGTAGAAGGTGCATTAGCTGCAACAGTATTTCATAAAAATATTTTTAATATTCAACAATTAAAAAAATTTTTAATTAAAAAAGGAATTAAAATTAGAATATGATAAAAAAAATATTACATATAAATTGGAAAAAAGTAAATGGATTAATTCCGTGTATTATACAAAATATTTTTTCTTCAGAAATTTTAATGCATGGATATATGAATATTGAAGCTTTAAATTTAACTCAAAAAAACAAAATAGTTACATTTTATTCAAGAACAAAAAAAAGATTATGGACAAAAGGTGAAACTTCTGGAAATTTTTTAAAAGTAATAGATCTTATTTTGGATTGTGATCAAGATAGCATATTAATATTAGTTAATCCAATAGGTAAAACATGTCATTTAGAAAATATTAGTTGTTTTAATGGAAATAAAACATATTATACAAATTTTTTTTATTTAGAAAAAATAATTAAAAGAAAAAAAAATATTTTTTTAGAAAAATCATATACTTCTAATTTACATAAATTAGGTATTAATAGAATTGCTCAAAAGGTTGGAGAAGAAGCTATTGAAATAGTAATTGCTGCTATTAATAAAAATAAAGAAAATATTATTAATGAATCTTCAGATTTAATATATCATCTTTTAGTATTATTACATAATCAAAATATAAATTTTAATGATATAATTAATAATTTAAATATCAGAAGAAAAAAAAAATAAAATAAATTTTATTTTTATATATTTATATATATAAAAAATTTAAAAAATTTTTTAGGAGTTATGTTATATGAATAATGATATTGGGGTAATTGGCATGGCGGTCATGGGCCGTAATTTAGCATTAAATATTGCAAATCATGGTTATAATGTTTCAATTTTTAATCGTACTGTAAAAAAAACTAAAGATGTAGTTTATAATAATCCTAAAAAAACAATATTTCCATTTTTTTTTATTAAAGATTTTTTAAATTCTTTGAAAAAACCCCGATGTATTTTTTTAATGGTTCAATCAGGATCTTCTGTAGATAATGTTATTTCTTCTCTTATTCCATATTTAAATTCTGGCGATATTATTATTGATGGAGGTAATTCTTTTTATAAAGATACTATTAGAAGATATCATGAATTATTAAAAGATAATATCAATTTTATTGGTGCAGGTATTTCTGGAGGTGAATATGGAGCATTAACTGGACCATCTATTATGCCTGGGGGAAAAAAAGTAGTATATAATATTATTAAACCAATTTTAAAATCTATATCATCAAAATTTGATAATGAAGATTGTGTATCTTATATTGGTCCAGATGGATCTGGGCATTATGTAAAAATGGTTCATAATGGTATTGAATATGCTGATATGCAATTAATTTCAGAAACTTATTCAATATTAAAAAATATTTTAAATTTAAATAATGAAGAAATTTCAAATATTTTTAGTTTTTGGAATAAAGGTGAATTAAAAAGTTATTTAATTGAAATTACTAAAAATATTCTTTTAAAAAAAGATGGTAAACATGATTTAATTGATTGTATTTTAGATTCAGCAGTAAATAAAGGTACAGGTAAATGGACTTGTAAAAATGCTTTAGATTTAGAAGAATCATTAACTATTATTACTAATTCTGTTTTTTCTAGATATTTATCATCTTTAAAATCACAAAGAACTTTAGCTTCAAAAATATTATCTGGTCCAAAAATTAATTCAATTATTCATAATCAAGAAGATTTTATAGAAAAATTAAGACAAGCATTATATTTAGGAAAAATTATATCTTATTCTCAAGGATTTTCACAGTTAGGAAGTGCTTCTAAAAAATATTTTTGGAATTTAAAATGTGGTAATATTGCAAAAATTTTTCGTTCAGGTTGTATCATTCAAGCAGCTTGTTTAAATAAGATAGTTGATATATATAAATATGATGATATTATAATTAATTTATTATTTTCTCCATATTTTCAAGATATTTCTAATAAATATCATTCTTCATTACGTGAAATTGTATCCTATGTAATCAAACAAGGTATTTCAATTCCTGCTTTTTCTTCTGCAATTACATATTATGATGGTTATAGAACAAAAGAATCTTCAGCTAATTTAATACAAGCACAAAGAGATTATTTTGGTGCACATACTTATAAAAGATATGATAAAGAAGGTATTTATCATACTAATTGGATAGAATAATTAAAAATTATATTTATGATTTTAAATAGATTAATAAAAAAAATATTTTATAATAAATATTAGTCTATTTAAAAAATTAAAATAATTATGATATAATTTAATAATAATTTACTAATTTTCATTAAAATTATGAATTTAAAAAAAAAATTTTAGTTACTTGTGCATTTCCTTATGCAAATGGTCCTATACATATAGGTCATATTTTAGAACATATTCAAGCTGATATATGGGTTCGTTATAAAAAAATGTTAGGTTATAATATTTTTTTTATTTGTTCTGATGATTCTCATGGTACAGCAATTTTATTAAAATCAAAAGAATTAAATATTTCTCCAAGAAAATTAATATCTAATATTTTTAAACAACATATATACGATTTACGGTGTTTTAATATTTCTTATGATAATTATTCTTCTACACATCATGTAGAGAATTTAAATTTTGTAAAAAAAATATATTATAAACTTAAATTAAATAATTTAATTCAATTAAAAAAAACTATTCAATTATACGATATAAAAGAAAAAATTTTTTTACCTGATCGATTTATTAAAGGTACTTGTCCAAAATGTTATTCAAAAAATCAATATGGAGATAATTGTTCAGTATGTGGATCTGTTTATAAAGCAATTGAATTAATTAATCCAATATCAAATATTTCAAATACTAAACCAATAATACGTAATTCTTGGCATATATTTTTAAATTTATCAATTGTACAAAATAAATTATATCAATGGATGCAAACTGGAGTTTTAAATAAAAGTATTTTAAATAAAATGAAAGAATGGTTTAATAAAGATTTAAAATCTTGGAATATATCTAGAGATAAACCATATTTTGGATTTAAAATACCTGATTTTTTAGAAAAATATTTTTATGTTTGGTTAGATGCACCTATTGCTTATATTAGTACGTGTAAAGATTTATGTAAAAAAAATAAATTATTTAATTTTAATGAATTTTGGAATTTAAATTCTAATACAAAATTATATCAATTTATTGGAAAAGATATTATATACTTTCATTCTTTATTTTGGCCAGCAATTTTAGAAGGTATTAATTTTAGAAAACCTACTAAAATTATTGTACATGGACATGTTACTATTCAAGGTTCTAAAATTTCTAAATCCCAGGGATCTGTAATTACGGTAAAAAAATGGTTAAAGTATTTTGATTCAGATAGTTTAAGATATTATTATGCTTCTAAATTATCTTCAAGTATTGAAGATATTGAATTTAATTTAAAAGATTTTTCTAATAAAATAAATTCAGATATTGTAAATAAAATTGTTAATTTAGCATCTCGTAGTTCAAGTTTTTTAAATAAATATTTTGATAATATGTTATCATCAAAATTAGAAAATATAGAATTATATGAAATATTTTTAAAAGTTTCAAATAAAATAAAATATTTTTTTGAAAATATGGAATTTAATATGGTAATAAAAGAAATAATAAAATTATCAGATATTGCAAATCAATATTTTAATAATAAAAAACCATGGACAATTATTATTAAAAATAATAATAATAAATTACAAGAAATTTGTTCTATGGGTATTAATTTATTTAGATTAATTATGATTTATATTACACCAATTGTTCCTAATTTATCAAAAAAAACAGAAAAATTTTTATTAACTTCTTTAAATTGGAATGATATTTATACACCATTATTATGTCATAAAATTTCTGTTTTTAAATGTTTATATAAAAGAATTGATTTAAATAGTATTCATAATTTTTTATGAAATCAAATTTATCCAAGATATTCTCCATGTTTTAATAGTATGTGATTTTATATTATCTATATTTTGCATTCCTAATATAGAAATTAATTTATTATTATAAAATAAAAATGGTATACGATTTCTATTCCATGGTAAAATTTTATTTTCTTGAAAAATATTTTTTTTTTTTATATTTTTATTATTTAAATAAACTTTTTTATCTAATTGAAATCGTATATTAATTAAATCTAATTTTTTAGGTTTTGGTAATAATGTTCCATATTGATCTTGAATAAGAAATCCCATTTTTTCAGGTAATTTTAAGGGCTTTTGATAATTATACCAAAATATAATTTTATTTTTTATATTTTTATATTTTGGAATATAAAAAATTTTTTTTTTATATTTTTGTATTGTAATATTTTTAATATTTATTTTTTGATTAATATTATTTTTTAATACAATCATTTTATTATAAATATTTTTATTTTCTTTATAAGAAATTTTTTGATTTGTATTTATAAATAACCATTTTCTTATTAATAATTTTTGAATTTCTTGAGGATATTTATAAAATATTTTTATTTTTATAGAATCATTAAATAATGTATTTTTAAAAATAATTTTTTCTAAAAAATAATTTATGGATATTTCTTGTTGATAACAGAATTTCATACTTCTAGTGCAATTTTGTATAAAATATGGCCATTTTTTTTGAATCTTATTAATTATCTTATTTCTAATAAAATTTCGATCATATTTGTTGTTTAGGTTACTATTATCATTAATCCAATGTATATTATTTTTTATAGCCCAATTTTTTATTTTTGTTTTGTAAATTTTTAATAATGGACGTATAATAATTTTATTTTTATTTACAGAATTAATATAAGGTATTCCAGATAATCCATAAACTCCTTTACTTCTTTTTAAAGATAAAAATAATGTTTCACATTGATCATTAAGATGATGTCCTGTTACTAATATTTCATTTTTAATCATATTTTTTTTAATAATTTGATATCGTAATTTTCTTGCATTTTCTTGAAAATTATTTTTTTTTTTTATATTAATTTTTTTTATTATTAATGTAATTAAAAATTTTTTACATATTTTTTTACAATGTTTCATCCATTTTTCTGATTCAGGATTTATTTGGTGATTAATATGAATAGCTCGAATTTGTAAAAATGGTTTTTTTATTATAAATGGAATCAATTGATATAATAAAACTGTTGAATCTAATCCTCCACTATAAGCAACTAAAATTTTTTGATTTTTTTTAATTTTTTTAATAAAATTACTAATCAAATGTAGTTTCCTATTATTTAATTAATATAAATTATTATAATTTATTTTTACGTTCGAGTGGATTCGAACCACTGACTTTCATCATGTCATGATGATACTCTAACCAACTGAGTTACGAACGTAAATTTTTAAAATAATATATTTTATATATTATAATATATCATATATATTATAATTTTATAATTATTTTTTTATTTATTTATATAAGGTTTTTATGTTTACTGGTATTGTACATGGGATTTCTATTGTATTATCTATTTTAAAAAAAAAAAATTTTTTAACTTTAAAAACACAATTTCCAGTTTGTTTAATTAAAAATTTAAAAGTTGGCGCTTCCATTTCAAATAATGGATGTTGTTTAACAGTTTCAAAAATTAAAAATTGTAATGTATATTTTGATATTATAGAAGAAACTTTAAAAAAAACTAATTTTTCTTTATTAAAAATTGGTTCTCAAATTAATATTGAACGATCATTAAAATATGGGGATGAAATTGGTGGTCATTTTATTTTAGGGCATATTATCGGTACAGCAAAAATATTAAATATTATGAATTCTGATAATAATAAAAAAATTTTTTTTCAAGTGAATGATTCTAAAATAATGAAATATATTTTTTTTAAAGGGTTTATTTCAATTGATGGTATTAGTTTAACTATAGGTAATGTATTAAAAAATGGTTTTTATATATCTTTTATTCCAGAAACAATAATGTCTACAAATATAAAATTAAAAAATATAGGTGATATTGTAAATATAGAAATAGATTATTATACACAAATTATTATTGATAAATTAGAATCATATATTAATATAAATACATTAAAAAAATAAATATAATAACATTTAATATAAATTTAAATGATGTTAATAAAATATATATTTTATTTTTTTTATACATTAGGTTATATAATATTTTATGAATAAAAATAATTTATTAGATGAATTAGAATTACGAGGATTCATTTCTAAGATTAGTAATATATCAGATTTAAAAAAAAATATTAATCATTCTTATATTTCTGTATATTGTGGATTTGATCCTACATCAAATAGTTTACATGTGGGTCATCTTTTACCATTATTTTGTTTACAATGGTTTCAACATTATGGACATAAATTATTTATTTTAGTAGGATATGCTACTAGTTTAATTGGAGATCCTTCATTTAAAAAAGAAGAACGTTTAATTAATATTTCAAATAATTTTTTATTTTGGACTCAAGATATTATTAATCAAATTAAAAAATTTTTTAAACAAAATAATTTAAATTCGCCAATTATTTTAAATAATTATGATTGGTTTAAAGAGATAAAAATAATTCCATTTTTAAGAAATATTGGAAAATTATTTTCTATTAATACTATGATTAATAAAAAATCTGTTAAAAATAGAATTAATAGAATTGAAAAAGGTATATCATTTACAGAATTTTCATATAGTTTACTTCAAGCATATGATTTTTTACAATTATATCAAAAATATAAAGTAATTTTACAAATTGGTGGATCTGATCAATGGGGAAATATTGTTTCTGGAATTGATTTAATACGTAAAATACATCATAAGCAAGTATTTGGATTGACTGTACCTTTATTAATTCAAGAAAATGGAATTAAATTTGGAAAAACAGAAAATAATAAAACTATTTGGTTAAATAGTAAACGTACTAGTCCTTATTCTTTTTATCAATTTTGGTTAAATATCAATGATAATCAAGTATATAAATTTTTAAAATTATTTACTTTTTTTAGTTTATCTAAAATTAATGAAATAAAGAATTCTAATACTAATATTCGAAATGTTAAATTAATTCTTGCGGATTATATTACAAATATTGTTCATGGAAAAAAAAAATTACATGCTGCTAAAAGAATTACTGAAAATTTATTTTATGGAAATATTTTTAATTTAAAGAAATCAGATTTTTATCAACTAAAACAAGATGGTATGTTTAGTATTAAAGTATCTGAATTAGAAGATTTAAAGCAAGTATTGGTAAATTCAAAATTGTCATTATCACGTAGTGATGCTCATCGTTTAATTTTAAATAATGCAATTAAAATTAATAATCGTAAAGAAAAAAATCCAAATTATAAGTTTTTAAATTCAGATAAATTATTTGAAAAATTTACTATATTATCAAAAGGAAAAAAAAATCATTTATTATTATGTTGGTAAAATTAAATTTTATTAATTTTATTTACATTTTTAATATAAAAACTACTTCCACATCCACAATATTCATTAATTTGTGGATTATTAAATTGAATATTCATATTAATTCCATCAGTTGTAATAAAATCTATTATTGTACCATCTATGAATGGCATATCTGTTATTGGAATATATATTTTAATATTATTTTTTATATATATATAAGATTTATTTATTTCTTTTTGATTATTAATATTAATTAATAATAAATTATATTTAAATCCTGCACATCCAGATTTTTTTATATTAATTTTTATTCCTATAGTATTTTTATTTTTATGTATTAAGTTTGTAAAATATTTTTGCGCTAATTTAGTTAATTTTATTCCAATCCATTTTTTAGAATTCATATGTTATTAAATATATTAAATATTATATTTTAATTTGTATTTATTGTATCAAAAAATTATTTTTATATCAAAAATATATTTTTTAATATAAATATTTTTTATTTTAAAGTATTTTTATTAAAATAATTATTCAATTTCATTATATATATTTAAATATATTAATATTTATTAATTTTAAAATAAATATTAAATTAAAATAAGGAAATTTATATGAAAAAAACAGATGAACTTCGTACATTACATATTGATCCCTTGGTTACTCCTTCGGATTTAGCAAAACGTTATCCTTTAACATCAAATATTATTGATAATGTTATATTAACAAGAAATCATATTGCTAATATTCTTACTGGTAAAGATAAACGTTTATTAGTTATAATTGGTCCTTGTTCAGTACATGATCCAGATGCTGCTGTAGAATATGCAAGTCAATTATATACATTACGTAAAAAATATTCTTTTCAACTTGAAATTATTATGCGTACATATTTTGAAAAACCTAGAACTGTAGTTGGGTGGAAAGGATTAATTTCTGATCCTGATCTTGATAATAGTTTTAAAGTTAATCATGGACTTTCTGTAGCACGTAAATTACTTTTAGATATTAATAAAATAGGTATGCCAGCTGCTACAGAATTTTTAGATATTGTTATTGGTCAATTTATAGCAGATTTAATTAGTTGGGGTGCAATTGGCGCAAGAACTACTGAGAGTCAAATTCATAGGGAAATGGCATCTTCTCTTTCTTGTCCAGTGGGTTTTAAAAATGGAACAGATGGTAATATTAATATTGCTATTGATGCAATTCGTGCTGCTCAATCAAAGCATGTATTTTTTGCACCAAATAAAGATGGTCAAATGACTATTAATTATACTAGTGGAAATCCCTTTGCGCATATTATTATGCGAGGTGGAAAAAATCCTAATTATCATGCTTATGATATTAAAAAAGCAGTAAAAAAATTAAAAAAATTTCAATTACCTGAATATTTAATGATTGATTTTAGTCATGGAAATTGTTTAAAACAACATAAAATGCAATGTCATGTTGCTGATTCAATTTGTAAACAAATTATAGATGGTACAAAAAATATTTCTGGTGTTATGATTGAAAGTTTTTTAAAAGAAGGATCTCAAAATGTTGTTCCTAAAAAAGATTTAATATATGGTAAATCCATTACTGATCCATGTTTAGGGTGGGAAGATACTAAATTAATTCTTGAACAGTTAGCTAAAGCTATTAATTATCGTTTATAAGTAAAAGACCAGTCAAAATGACTGGTGTTTTTTGTTTTTTTATTATTAATTTAATAATATATATTTAATTTAAAATGTATTACAATATTCTTATATAATTAATAAAATATGTTTAATTTTTTTTAAAAGGGTTTATAATGCCTATTATTACATTACCTAATGGAAAAAAAAAAATATATAAAAATGCAATTTCATTAGTAAAAGTAGTAGAGGATATTAAAATAGGATTTTCTAAATTTGTTGTTGGATCGATTATTAATGGAAAATTTGTTGATATAAATTTTCATATAAATAAAAATTGTCATATTGATATTTTAACTAAATATGATATTAGATCAATTAATTTATTTTCTTATTCATGTATGCAATTATTATCTTATTCATTAAAAAAAGTATGGAAAACATCAAAACTTGGAATTGGTAATATTAATAAAAATATATTTTATTGTGATATTGATCTTAATTATAAATTAAATAAACATGATATTATAATTTTAGAAAATGTGATGAAAAAATTAATTAAAAAAAAATATAATATTATATTTAATAATATTTTATTTTCTGAATTAAAAAATATATTTTTATCTCAAAATGAATTATATAAATTATATTATATCAAGAAAAAATTTTTTAATAATAAATATGTACCTATTTATTTACATGAAAATTTTTTAGATATATATTTAGGACCCCAAATTCCTAATATAAATTTTTGTTTACATTTTAAATTAAAAAATATTAAAATAATATCTCGAGAATATGGTAGTTTAAATACAATATTTCAACGTATTTATGGTCAGGTATGGTTAAATAAAGAAATGATGTTAAGTGATTTAAATAAATTAAAAATTACAATGAAAAAAGATCATAGAAATCTTAATAAAAAAATGAATTTATATCATAAAGAAAAAGAATCTCCAGGTATGATATTTTGGCATCACAATGGATCTATTATATTTAGAGAGTTAGAAAATTTTATTCGTGTTCAATTAAGAAAATGGAATTATGAAGAAGTAAAAACGCCATTTATGTTAAATCAATCATTATGGAAACAAAGTGGTCATTTAGAAAATTTTTATTCTTCAATATTTTTTACAAAATCTGAAAATCAAATATATTGTATTAAACCAATGAATTGTCCTGCGCATATAAAAATATTTAATAAATATTTACGATCATATAAAGATCTTCCATTACGTATAGCAGAATTTGGCATTTGTCATCGTAATGAAACATCTGGTTCATTATATGGTTTACTTAGATTAAATAGTTTTACACAAGATGATGCACATATATTTTGTACTGAATATCAAGTTCAATCTGAAATTATGAATTGTATTAAAATAATTATGGATTCTTATAAGATTTTTGGATTTAAAAATATTCATGTAAAGTTTTCAACTCGTCCTAGAAAACGAATTGGAAGTAATATTATTTGGGATAAAGCAGAATTAAGTTTAAAAAATGCATTAATTGATAGCAATATTATTTTTAAATGTCAAAAAGGTGAGGGTGCATTTTATGGACCAAAAATTGAATTTATCTTAGAAGATTGTTTAAATAGATTATGGCAATGTGGAACAATACAACTTGATTTTTATTTACCAGATCGTTTTGGATCATATTATATTGATAAAAATAATAATCGTAAAATGCCAATTATGATTCATCGTGCAATATTAGGTTCAATAGAACGATTTATTGGAATTTTATTAGAAGAATATTCAGGTAATTTACCAGTTTGGTTATCTCCTATTCAGGTTATCATTATTAATGTAAATAGTAATCATAATCAATATGTTATAAATTTATTTAAGAAATTATTTCAATTAAATATTAGAGTAAAATATGATATAAAAAATGAAAAAATTAATTCTAAAATAAGAAAATATATTATTTTAAAAATTCCATATATATTAATTTGTGGAGATAAAGAAATTAATATTAAAAAAGTTAGTGTACGTAATAGAAATAATAATGTTACTAAAATTATGAGTATTGATAATTTTATAAGAAAAATAAAATATGAAATAAAATACCATATTTTATAATTTTTTTTGGAGGAATAAAGTATTAAATATAGTAAACGTATTTATTCAATTAAACATAATCGTATTAACGATGAAATTAAATCAAATGAAATTAGATTAATTGGTGTAAATAATGAATTAATTGGAATTGTAAATTTAAATCAAGGCTTACAATATGCAAAAAAACTAAAATTAGATTTAGTAGAAATTAGTCCTAATGCAAATCCTATAGTATGTCGTATAATGGATTATGGAAAATTTTTATATAAAAAAAGTAAAAATCTTAAAGAACAAAAAAAAAAACAAAAAATTATACAAATTAAAGAAGTTAAGTTTCGACCTAATACTGATATAGGGGATTATCAAGTTAAATTAAAACATTTAAATCGATTTTTAATGCAGGGACATAAAGTAAAAATTACTTTAAGATTCCGAGGAAGAGAAATGGCGTATAAAAATCTTGGAATTGTAATGTTGAAAAGAATTCGGGATGATTTAAGTATTATATCATTTGTAGAATCATTCCCTTTAAAAATTGAAGGTCGTCAAATGATTATGATTTTATCTCCTAAAAAAAAATAATTTTTTATCATTTTTTAATTTATATGGTAATTTTATGCCTAAAATGAAGACATTAAAAAGTGCTGTAAAACGTTTTAGAAGTACATCTTCTGGAGAATTTAAAAAAAAAAAATCTAATTTAAGACATATTTTAACTAAAAAAACATCTCATCGAAAAAGACATCTTAGATCAAAAAATTTAGTTTCAAAATCAGATAAAAATCATGTTCGATTTTTTTTTCCATATATTTAATTTATTATTCATATAATTATTATAATGATATGAAATATTTTTATTAAGAGGTTGAAATGGCTCGTGTAAAACGGGGTGTAGTTGCTCATAAAAAACATAAAAAAATTTTGAAACAAGCAAAAGGATATTATGGAGCTCGATCACGTGTTTATCGTGTTGCAAAACAAGCTGTAATTAAATCTGGACAATATGCATATCGTGATAGAAGACAAAAAAAAAGACAATTTAGAAAATTATGGATTTCTCGTATTAATGCTGCTGTTCGTTTACATGATATTTCATATAGTAATTTTATATTTGGTTTAAAAAAAAATAATATTCAAATTAATCGTAAAATATTATCAAATTTAGCTATTATGGATAATAATTCTTTTTCTTTTTTAGTAAAAAATATAAAAAATAGTATAAAATAATTTTTTTATTTTTTAATATAAAAATATATTTTAATATAAGCTTCCTTTTTTTGGGAGCTTTTATTAGATAAAATATTTAGGTATAATTTTGAATAAATTAAAAATTTATTTTGATAAAATTCAATTTTTAAAAAATTTTGAATTAGAATTAAAACTTATTAAAACAAAAAATCAATTAAATATTTTAAAAATTAAATATCTTGGAAAAAAGGGTTTAATTTCAAATTATATTAAAGAATTTAAGATTTTAGAATTAGAAAAACGTAAATATTTTTTAAAAAAAATTAATTATGTAAAAAAATATATTAAAAATATTTTTGATAATGAAAGAATAAAATTTGATAATTTAGAGATAAATAAAAAAAATCGTTTTAAACAAATAGATATATCTTTGCCAGGACGTAAAAAAAAATTAGGTGCTATTCATCCTATTACAAGTTTTATTTATTATATTGAATCAATATTTTCTAAATTTGGTTTTAATATTATAAAAAATGGATTTGAAATAGAGCATCAATATTATAATTTTGATGCTTTAAATATACCTATTTCTCATCCTGCTCGTAATATGCAGGATACTTTTTGGTTTAATTCAGATTTTTTATTAAGAACTCAAACTTCAAATATGCAAATTCATGAAATAAAAAAAAAAAAATTACCAATTAAAATTATTGTTCCTGGAAAAGTATATCGTAAAGATTATGATCAAACTCATAGTCCAATGTTTTATCAAATTGAGGGTTTAATAATTGATAAAAATATTAATTTTTCACACTTAAAATGGATTATTAATATATTTTTAGATATTTTTTTTAATAAAAAAATGAAAATAAGATTTCGATCTTCTTATTTTCCTTTTACTATATTATCTTCTGAAGTAGATGTTATGGATGAAAATAATACTTGGTTAGAAATATTAGGATGTGGTATGGTTCATCCTAATATTTTAAAACGATTTAATATTGATATTAATATATATTCTGGTTTTGCATTTGGTATGGGAGTAGAAAGAATGATTATGTTATATTATGGAATAAATGATTTACGTTTATTTTTAAAAAATGATTTACGATTTTTAAAACAATTTAAAAAAAATAGGTATTTTTAATGAAATTAAGTGAACATTCTTTAAGAAATTGGATTGATACAAAATTATCTATTGAGGTGATTTGTGAACAAATTACTAATTCTGGATTAGAAGTTGAAGAAATTAAACTTAATATTAATAATTTTAAAAATATTTTTATTGGTGAAGTTATTTCATTTAAAATACATCCATATAATGATAATTTATTAGTTTTAAAGGTTAATATTGGAAAAAAAATAATAAATATCATAAATAATAAAAATTATATTCAAAAAAATATAAAAGTATTAGTTGCTTGTATTGGTTCAGAAATTATTTATAATAAAAAAATTATATCATTAAATATTAAAGGAATAATATCTGAAGGTAAATTATGCACATTTCATGATATAGGAATATTTAATAAAATAAATAAAATTATTAAATTACCTTTTTTTGCTCCAATTGGAATAGAGTTAAAAGATTTTAATTTTTATAAAGATAAAATAATTAAAATTAATACGACTTTTAATAGAACTGATACATTTGGTGCTTTTGGAATTGCTAGAGAAGTAGCTATTTTAAATAATTTAGAATTTCCTAAATTAAAAAATATTAAAATACCAATTAATTTTAAAAAAGATATTAAAATTTTGATAAATAAAAATATAAATTATAACTGTTTTGGTAGAATTATTAAAAATATTAATTTAAAAACAAAAACTCCAATATGGATTAAAGAAAAATTAAGAAAATATCATATTAATAATGTTAATATTGTTGTTGATATTATTAATTATATATTTATAGAATTAGGACAATCTTTATATACGTTTAGTTTTTTAAATGATTTTGATAATATCAATGTATGTTTTTTAAAATCTCATATAATTTTAAAGAATAATAAAGATATTTATTTAAATGATAAAATATTAATTTTAAAAAATAAAAATAAAATTTTATCATTATTGGGTAATATAGATTATAATTTGTTTCCTATAAATATTAATGAAAATAATTTATTTCTTGGTTCATTTTTTATTGATCCTAATATTTTAAATAATTCTATTTATCAATTTAAAATTAATAATAAAATAAAATTAAATGATTATTTTGTTGATCCGGAAAATCAACTTAAAGTTATTGAATATGCAACATATTTATTTTTAAAAATTTGTGGTGGTTATACTAGTAATATTACTAATATTCAATCAGAAAAATATTTTAAATATATAAATAGAGAAATAAAATTATATTATAAAAATATAATAAAAATTATAGGATTTAATATTTGTTATTATTTTATTGAAAATATTTTAAAGAAAATAGGATATACTTTTTTTAGAAAGAAAGATTTCTGGATTATTATTCCTCCATCTTGGAGATCTGATTTGTTATTTGAAGAAGATATATTATCTGATATAATGAGAATATATCAATATGATAAAATTATATCTACTCCTTTAATCACTTATAATAATTTTGTTAAAGATGATATTTTAGAAAATTATTTAAAAAGAGTGAAATATACATTAGTTGATTTAGGATATTATGAAGTAATTAATTATAGTTTTATTGATCCTGATATTCAAAAAGTAATTTATCCAAATAAAAAATTTTTATTTTTACAAAATCCTATATCAAAAGATATGTCTTGTATGAGAATTTCACTTTGGCCTGGATTAATTAAAAATTTATTATATCATCAAAATCGTCAATATGAAGAAGTTTGTTTATTTGAAAGTGGTTTATGTTTTTTTCCTATTAAACAAAAAAAAAAATTTGTTAAACAAAATTTGTATTTTTCAGGAATTATTGGAAATTTAAATTATAAATATCACTGGGATGTTTCTGCAAAAAAATTTGATTTTTATGATTTAAAAGGTCATGTAGAATCAATTTTTGATTCTATAGGTTATTTAAAAAGTATTAAATTTAAAAAATCAATTATATCAGGTTTACATATTAGTAATAGTGTTGAAATTTTTTTTAATAATATATTTATTGGTTACATGGGTGAATTAGATCCATTTTTATTAAATTATTTTAATATAAATTATTCAACTTTTTTATTTGAAATATTTTGGTATAAAATACATTTTAAAAGATTAAATTTAATAAATAAAGTATCTGAATTTCCATATAGTAAAAGAGATATTTCAATTATTATTGATGAGAAAATATTAGTTGAAGATATAATTTTATTTTGTAAAAAACAGTTTATTTCAGAAATAGTTAAAATTTATATAATTGATATATATACAGGAAATCCTATCGTAAAAGGAAAAAAAAGTGTTACTTTAACTTTTATTTTTCAAAGTATGTATAAAACATTTAAAGATATAGAAATTGATTATATGATTAATGATTGTGTTAAAAAAATATATTATAAATTTCATGCTATTTTAAGAATGTAATTTTTATATTTTAATAAGATTAATAATTATTAGAAATATATGTTTAATTTTTAATAATAATGTAATTCTATTTTTTTGAATTTCTTGAGAAGTATATTTAATAGAATTTTTATTTAAAAAATTATTTATAAATTTATTAAATTGAAATAATAATTTAAATGCTTGTTTATATTTTCTTTTTTTATTTAATATTTTTAACATACAATCGTTATTGTTCATATTTATAAATAATTGTTTTTCTTCTTCATTTTGAATTAATTGATAATTTAAATGATTATTTTTTTCATTAATTTTTATTTTTTTAAGTAAATTAAATATTCTTTTATATGTAATAATTGTATTTTGAAAATTTATATTATTTTTTATTTTATGAATAGTTTTTAATAATATATCTATGTTTAATAAATTATTTTTATGACATGAAAAAACTGATTTAATAACATTTATTTCATATTTTTTTTTATACCAAATATATAATCGATCTTTTATAAATTTTATAATTTTTTTTAAAATTTCTTTTTTAGGATATAAAAAATAATAAGTATTAATTGATTTTTTAATAATTTTGTAAATATTAATATTAATTTTTTTTTCTATTATAATTCGTATTATTCCAATTGTTAATCTTCTTAAAAAAAATGGATCTTTATTATTTTTAGGGATTTTATTAATTAAAAATAATCCAACTATAGTATCAATTTTTTCAGTAATAGCCAAAGTACAACTTAATATATTTGAAGGTAATGTATCATTTGAAAAATTAGGTTTATATTGTTCTTTTATTGATAAAGCAATATCTTTTGATTCATTATCTTTTAAGGCATAATACATACCAATAATACCTTTTAATTCTGGAAATTCATATGCCATATAAGTATTAAGATCACATTTTGATAAATAAGCTGCTTTTAATGATTCTTTTAAGTTAGATTTTGTATATTTTGAAACATATTTTATTAAATAAATTATTCTTTCTGATTTTTCTAACATAGTTCCTAATTTTTCATGAAAAATAATTTTTTTTAATAGTGGAAAATATTCTTTTAATTTTATTTTATAATCTTGTTTCATAAAAAAGATTATATCTGAAAATTTAGAGTTTAAAATAAATTCATTATCTAATATAATTTTTTCATTATTTTTAGAATTATTATTAGCGACAATAATAAAATAATTAGTTAATTTATTATTATATATATTATATATTGGAAAATATTTTTGTATTGATTTCATAATATATATTATTATTTCTTGTGGAATATTTAAAAAACTTTTTTCAAATTTTGCTAATAATATTTTTGGCCATTCTACTAAACAAGTAATTTCTTCTAATAAATTTTTACAGTATTGAATTTTACCTTTTATTTTAAATATTTTTTTTTGAATTTGATATTTAATTTTTTTTTTTCTAATATTAAATTTTGATATTACTTTACCTTTTTTATATAATAAATTTTCATATTCTTTTGCATGTTTAATTTTAATTTTTTTAAATTTTGTAAATATATTTCCATATAAATATTTTTTAGAAGGAATTCCAAATTGATTAAATTTAATTAATTTATTATCTATTAATATAATAATATTTCGAATTGGTCGAATAAATTGTATATCATATTGATTCCATTTCATTTTTTTTGATGTATATATATTTTTAATAGTAAAAGTAATAATTTTTAATAAAATATTTTTTATAGATATGGTATTTTTTATATTTTCATATAATAACCATTTTCCTTTCTTATTACTTAATATTGTTGTATCTTTTAAATTAATATTAAATTTTTTTAACCATTTCAATGCTGGAGTAGTTATTTTACCATGAATATCAAAAGATTCTTTAATTGAAGGTCCTCGATATTTTTTTTTTTTTATAATTAATGATGTGTTTAATTTTTTGATTATAATTGCAATTCTTCTTGGAGTATCAAATATATTTATTTTATAAAAATGAATTTTATATTTTTCAAGTTGAAATTTAATATTTTCATAAAATTGATTTGCAATATTTCTTATTTGTTTTGATGGAATTTCTTCAATATTTAATTCTACTAAACATGTTTTATAATTCATATTTTATTATATATTATCCTTTTTTTTATAATAATGTATTTTTTTCATTTTGATAATATTTTTTTGCAATTTTTGTTATTATAGATCTAATATTTAAAATATATTTTTGTCGTTCTGTACTAGAAATAATTTGTCTTGAATCTAATAAATTAAAATTATGTGTTGCATATAAAATATGTTCATAAGAGGGTATTATTAAAGGATTTTTTAATGATATTAATCTTTTTGCCTCAAATAAATGTTGGTTAAATAATATTTTTAAAATTTCAATATTTGAATTTTGAAAATTATATAATGATTGCTGAATTTCATTATTTTGAAATAAATCTTTATAGTAAATTGTAAATTTTTTATTTTTATCCCAAATAATATCATATATATTATTTTTATTTTGAATATTCATAGCAATTCTTTCTAATCCATATGTTATTTCTACAGAAATTGGATTACATTTTAATGATCCCATTTTTTGAAAATATGTAAATTGTGTAATTTCTATTCCGTTTAACCATACTTCCCATCCAATTCCCCAAGCACCTAATGTAGGATTTTCCCAATCATCTTCTATAAAACGTATATCATTTAATTGTATATTTATATTAATTTCATTTAATGATTTTAAATATATTTTTTGAATATTATGTGGTGCTGGTTTCATAATTACTTGAAATTGATAATATTGTTGTAATCTATTAGGATTATTTCCATATCTTCCATCTGTTGGTCTTCTAGAATGTTGTAAATATGCCATTCGTAATGGTTTAGGATCAATAGATCTAAAAAAAGTACATTGATGAAATGTACCTGCACCTACTGGTATATCAATTGGTTGTATAATTATGCAACCATATTTTGACCAAAATTTTTTTAATTTTTCAATTAAATCACAACATGTTAAAATATTTTCTATTTTCATAATAATTATTTGTATTTATAAAATAATATTTTATTTAATTTATTTTATTATTAATTATATTTTATATTATAATTAATAAAATTAATTATATTTTTATATTTTAAATTAAAATTATATAATGATATTTTTATAAAAAAATTTTATTATATAATTTTAATTAAATATAAATATTTTTATTTGAGGTAGAGTGTGATTATAATTAATGGAGAAGAACGTTTAAAAATAGGAAAAAGTGCTAGTAGAAAATTAAGAAAAATTGATAATAAAATTCCTGGTATTATTTATGGTTTAAAAAAAAATATATTACATATATCTTTGGATCATGATGTTGTTTTCAATCTTCAAGAAAATGAAAAATTTTATACTGACCCTTTAATGTTAAGAATATTAGGTAAAAAATATTTAGTCTCTGTACAATCTGTACAAAGACATTGTTTTAAAAAAAAAATATTACATATTGATTTTTTATATAAAAAACATTAATTTTATATAAAAATTTTGTCGGTACGTAATAATTTATATGAAAAAATTTTCGTACCGATAAATAAAATAATTATATAATTAATAAAATTTAAAATAATATTTTTTATATTATTTTTTTTTTATATATTATCCATACTATAAAAATAATTATTATTATACTTAATAAAATAGGTATTAAAAACCATAAAGGAAAACATTTTTTTATATATTCTGGATGATTTATTAATATTCCTGTAAATATTCCTGGTAAAAAATATAATATAGGCCATATTATACAACCCATAAAACTTGGTAATATAAATTTTTTTATTGGTATTTCAACCATTCCTGACATCATAGGAATCAGTGGTCTAGTTGGTCCAATTAATTTTCCAAAAAAAATAGTAATCATACTATATTGATGTAATATTTTTTTTACTTTATTAAATAAAGTAATATTTTTTTGAAATATGTTTATTGTATATATCCAGTTTTTAAATTTCCATCCAATATAATATGATAAATAATCACCTAAAGAACAAGTAATAATACTAGCAATCCATGCTGTATAAAGTGATAATTTCCCACTTCCAATAAGAGTACCTATTGTTGCCATTAAAACCATTCCTGGTAATACTAATCCTAATAATGCTAATGATTCTAAAAATGTTACTATAATTACTAATAATAAAGGATGTGATGAAAACTGTGTCAACAAATATGATAACCAAGCCTTCATAATTTCTCTTTTTAATAAATGAATATTTTATTTAATTTTTTAATTATTATATGATTTATTTATTTTAATTTATAAATATTATTATAATAATTATTATATAATAACATATTATTTTATATTTT
Source organism: Buchnera aphidicola (Therioaphis trifolii) (assembly GCF_005080705.1). Taxonomy (NCBI): domain Bacteria; kingdom Pseudomonadati; phylum Pseudomonadota; class Gammaproteobacteria; order Enterobacterales; family Erwiniaceae; genus Buchnera; species Buchnera aphidicola. Next base: position 102,606 of record NZ_CP032996.1, read on the forward strand.
AAAATTGGTATTTAAAAATATATGCATTGTATTTTATCAAAAAAATATACTCCTAAAAAATATTTAGGACAAAATTTTCTTCATGATAAAAATATAATAGATAAAATTATTAATTTTATTAATCCAAAAAAAAAAGATACATTAATAGAAATTGGTCCTGGATTAGCAGCATTAACTAAACCAATATGTCATTTTGTTGATAAATTATTTGTTATTGAGTTAGATAAAGATATAATAATTTTATTAAAAAAATTTGATTTTTATAAAAAATTAATTGTTTTTAATATGAATGTTATGCATTTTAATTTTCAAAAATTGTTTATTCAGGAAAATAATATATTAAGAATTTTTGGAAATATACCTTATAATATTTCTGTACAATTAATATTATATTTAATTCAATTTCAAAAGTATATTTTGGATATTAATTTTATGATTCAAAAAGAAGTAGCAGATCGATTAATTGCTAAACCAGGAAATAAATTATATGGTCGATTAAGTATAATAACTCAATGTTATTATGATATTAATATAGGATTTAATATATTTTCAAAATCATTTTTTCCAATTCCAAAAGTGAATTCTAGTTTTATAAAAATGACTCCAAAATTAAAAGTATTATATCCATTAAATAAAATAAATTTTTTAAAAAAAATAACTTTTTTAGCTTTTAAAAAACGTAGAAAAATGTTAAAAAATAGTTTAATGGGTATTTGTGATGAAAATTCTTTATTAAATTTAAATATTAATCCTAATATTCGTGCAGAAAATGTATCAATATATGAATATTGTAAACTTGCTGATTTTTTATATTCTTTGCAATAATTTTTATTATTTTATATTTTATTTAAAAAAAATAAGGATTTTAATATGAGTACATATTTAATTAGTGATATTCATGGATGTTTTAAACAATTAGAACTTTTATTAAAAAAAGTTCAATTTAATTCTCAATATGATATTTTATTAGTTGCTGGTGATTTAATTGGAAGAGGTCCAAATTCTTTAGAAGTTTTGTTATATTTAAAATCTTTAGGAAATAATATAAAAATAGTTTTAGGTAATCATGATTTAAAAGCATTATTAATATATTATGGTTTTAAAAAGAATAATATACAAGATAATTTAGATAATTTGTTTAAATCTCAATATGTAAATCAATTAATGGATTGGTTAAGAAAACAACCTGTTTTTTATATTGATAAAAATAAAAAAATTATTATTACTCATGCTGGAATATATCCATATTGGAATTTAAAAGAATTAAAATATTTTTCAAAAAAAATACATTTATATTTATCATCACATAATTTTTTAAATTTTTTAAAAGAAATAATAAATTTTGATTCTTATACTGTATGGAATAAAAAATTAAATATATTTGATCAATTAAAATTTGGTATTAATATATTTACAAAAATGCGTTATTTATCTTATGATAAATCATTAAATTTAAATTATAAAGATGCTCCTTCTTATAAATCTGAATTAAAAAAATTAAAACCCTGGTTTTTTTTTAAAAATTCTATCAATAAAAAATATTCTATTTTTTTTGGTCATTGGGCATCTTTAACTGGAATTATTAATACATATAAAAATATTGTACTTTTAGATAGTGGATGTTGTTGGGGTAAATATTTAAGTATATTTCGATGGGATGATAAAAAATGGTTTAAACAAAAATAAAAAAATATTTATGTGTAATGTTTTTTAAAAAAATTATTTATTTTTTTCATATTTATATTATTTTATTTTTTATTTTTTGTAATTTTATAATTTTTTCATATGGATTAATATTTAATGACATAATTGTAGCAAATGCAGCATTAATTGTAGTATCATAATGAATATTATTTTCTAATGCAATAGATCTAATTTGAGAATAATGTTTATTATTTTTATTTTCACTTGTAGTATCTATAATATAAGAATATTCTTTATTTTTTAAGTGATCTTTAATATTTGGTCTACCTTCATTAATATTATTAATAATTCGAGAAAATATTCCATAATTTTTAAAGTAATGATATGTTTCTTCTGTTGTATCTATTTTAAAACCTAATTGTATTAATAATACTGTTAAGTTAGTAATATGTTTTTTATCTTTTTTTGATATTGATAATAATATTCTATTTTTTTTTTGAATTTTTGTTTTTATATTTGCCATTATTTTTGAAAAAGCATCATAAAATGTTTTTCCAATACCCATTATTTCTCCTGTTGATTTCATCTCTGGACCTAAAATTGGATCAACTCCTGGAAATTTATTAAATGGTAATATAGCTTCTTTAACAGAAAAATATGATATTTTATTTTTAATATCATAATATTTTTGTTTTTTTAATGTTTTCCCTATCATAACCTTAGCTGCAATTTTTGCTAATGGTATTCCTGTTGCCTTTGATACAAAAGGAATAGTTCGAGATGCTCTTGGATTAACTTCAAGAATATATATTTGATCTTTTTGAACAGCAATTTGTATATTCATTAATCCTTTTATTGATAAAGAGAAAGCTAATTTTTTAACTTGTTTTTTAATTTTATTTTTTATATTTTTATCTAATGTATATGTTGGTAAGGAACATGAAGAATCTCCTGAATGAATTCCTGCTTGTTCAATATGTTCCATAATTCCTCCAATTAATACATGTTTTGAATCACAAATAATATCAACATCAATTTCTGTTGCGTTTTCTAAATATTGATCTAATAGTATTGGGTTTTCTTTAGAAGGTTTTAATATTTCATGAAAATATTGTTTTAAATGATTTTCATTATATACAATTTTCATATATCTTCCACCTAATACATAAGAAGGTCTTACCATAATTGGATATTTAATAATATTTGCTTGTAATATTGCTGATTTTATTGTATTAATAGTAGCATTTTTAGGTTGTTTTAATCCTAATGATGATACAATTTCTTGAAATTGATATCTATCTTCTGCTTTATGAATATTATTAGGATCAGTACCAATAATTGGTACATTAAATTTTTTTAATTTTTTAGCTAACTTTAATGGAGTTTGTCCACCATATTGTATAATTACTCCTAATGGATTTTCGATATGAGTAATTTCTAATATATTTTCTAATGTAATAGGTTCAAAATATAATCTATCAGACGTATCATAATCAGTAGAAACTGTTTCAGGATTACAATTTATCATAATAGTTTCAAATCCTTCTTCTTTTAATGCTTGAGCAGCATGTACACAACAATAATCAAATTCTATTCCTTGTCCAATACGATTTGGTCCTCCACCTAAAATTATAATTTTATTATTTTTATTATTTGGTTTACATTCACATTCTTCTCCCCAAGTAGAATACATATATGCTGTTTCAGTATGAAATTCTGCAGCACAAGTATCAATTCTTTTATATATAGGATGTAAATTAAAATTATATCGTATTATTCTAATATCATTTTCTGAAATATTCATTAAAATAGAAATTCTTAAATCTGAAAATCCTTTTTTTTTTATTTTTTTTAAAAATTCATAATTTATATTATAAATATTCTTTTTTTTAATCTTTTCTTCTATATTAATAATATCTTGAATATGTTTTAAAAACCATGGATCAATATATGTTAATTTATGTATATATTCTATAGATTTACCCATTCTAAATGCATCTGCTATATACCATAATCGATCTGAACCAGGATTTTTTAATTCATATTTTATTTTTTTAATACTTTTAGTATTATTAATATTTATTTTTGAATCAAATCCACTAGAATTTATTTCTAATCCATGCATTGCTTTTTGTATAGATTCTTGAAATGTTGTCCCAATAGCCATGACTTCACCAACAGATTTCATTTGAGTAGTTAATCGATCGTTACAACCTAAAAATTTTTCAAAATTAAATCTTGGTATTTTAGTAACAACATAATCTATAGTAGGTTCAAAAGAAGCAGGAATATTTGATTTAGTAATATCATTTTTTAATTCATTTAAAGTATAACCAATAGCAAGTTTAGCTGCAATTTTAGCAATAGGAAATCCAGTTGCTTTAGATGCTAAAGCTGATGATCGAGAAACTCTAGGATTCATTTCGATAACTAACATACGTCCATTTTTAGGATTTATTGCAAATTGTACATTAGATCCTCCTGTTTCTACACCAATTTCTTCTAAAATTTTTATAGATGCATTTCTCATATTTTGATATTCTTGATCAGTTAAAGTTTGTGCTGGAGCTACTGTAATTGAATCACCTGTATGTATTCCCATTGGATCAATATTTTCAATACTACATACTATAATACAATTATTATTACAATCTCGAACTACTTCCATTTCATATTCTTTCCAACCTATTAAAGATTCATCAATTAATAATTCTTGTTGTGGAGATAAGTCAAATCCTTTCTTACATATTTTTTGAAATTCTTCATAATTATATGCAATACCTCCACCTGTTCCTCCCATTGTAAATGATGGACGAATAATACAAGGAAAACCAATTTTTTTAGAAAATTTTAATGCATCTTTAATATTATTAACAATTTTACATTTTGCTGTTTGTAATCCAATTTTTTCTATTGATTTTTTAAATAAATTTCTATCTTCTGATTTTTTAATAGCATCAATACTAGCACCTATAATTTTTACTTTATAATCTGATAAAATATTTTTTTTATATAATTCTAATGTACAATTTAATGCAACCTGTCCTCCCATAGTTGGTAATATTGCATCTGGTTTTTCTTTTTGAATTATTTTTTTAATAATTTTCCAATGAATTGGTTCAATATATGTAGAATCTGCTAATTCAGAATCAGTCATGATTGTTGCAGGATTAGAATTTACTAAAATAATTTTATAACCTTCTGCTTTTAATGCTTTACATGCTTGAGTTCCAGAATAATCAAATTCACATGCTTGTCCAATAATAATTGGACCTGCTCCAATAATTAAAATAGATTTAATATCAGTACGTTTTGGCATTTTTATTCCTATATTATTTTTTTTGATTTTTTTTTATATTTTTAATAAATTTTTTAAATAATTTTTCTGAGTCTTTTGGTCCTGGATTCGCTTCTGGATGTCCTTGAAAACCAAAAGCATTAGTATTAATAATTTTTATTCCTTGTATAGTATTATCAAATAATGATTTATGTGTTACTTTAATATTTTTTGGTAAATTTATTGGATCAATAGTAAAATTATGATTTTGACTTGTAATCATTACTTTTTTTGTTTTTAAATTTTGAACTGGATGATTACTTCCATGATGTCCAAATTTCATTTTTAAAATTTTTGCATTATTCGATAATGCTAATAATTGATGTCCTAAACAAATTCCAAAAATTGGTATTTTAGTTTTTAATAATATTTTTATATTATTAATAATTTTAATACATGACCTAGGGTCACCTGGACCGTTAGATAATACAATTCCATGTGGTTTTAATGATATTACTTTTTCAGCTGATGTTTCTGCTGGAATGATAGTTATTTTACATCCATACTTAATAAGTAATTCTAATATATTTTTTTTTACTCCAAAATCATATACAATAATATTAAATAACGTTTTTTTTTTATTAAATTTCATTATATAATTTTTATTGTTTTTTGATTTCCAAGAATAAATATTTTGTGTACTAATTTTTTTTACTATATTTTCTGTTAATTGATATTTTTTTTTTTTAATATATTTATATGCTGTATTAATATTAATATTTGAATCACTTAATATACATCCAAATTGGATTCCTTTGTTTCTGATTATTTTTGTTAATTTTCTTGTATCAATATTCATAATTCCTATAATATTATTATTTTTTAAATATTTAGATAAAGTAATATTATTTTCATAATGGCTTGATATTAAAGCAAGATTATTAATAATTACACTTTTGACTTGTATTTTATTAGATTCATTATCTATATTATTAATTCCTGTATTACCAATATGTGGATATGTAAATGTAATTATTTGATTGTTATATGAAGGATCGGTCAATATTTCTTGATATCCAGTCATTGAAGTATTAAATACAATTTCACCAACAGTAATTCCTTTTCTTCCAATTTTTATACCTTTAAAAATAGTTTTATCTTCTAAAATTAAAAATGCATGTTCTTTCAATTTTTTCTCCAAAATGAATAAAATTTATTTTTATAACTATATTTTTAATATTTTTTAATTTATTTATTATAAAAATATAATCTATAATTTTATAAATTATATTTTTAAGTGTAATTTTGTTTTTATATTTTTAAAACATGTTTCATATTAAATAATCCTTGTTTTTTATCTTTTAACCATATAGCTGCTTTTATAGCACCATCTGAAAATGTATTTCGGCTATTTGCTTGATGAGATATTACAATATTTTCTTCAGATCCTAAAAACATAATTTTATGTTTACCAATTGTATTTCCTCCTCGAATTATTGAAAATCCGATTTGATTTTTTTTTCTAATATTAGTTATTTCTTTTTTTCTGTATATACTACATTTTTCAAAATTCCATTTTTTATTTTTTGCAATAATTTTACCTATACTTAAAGCAGTACCTGAAGGAGAATCTATTTTATTTCTATGATGTGATTCTAAAATTTCAACATCATAAGAATCATTTAAAATTTTTGATGTATGTTTTAGTAATTCAAAAATTAAATTAATTCCAATACTAAAATTTGAAGAAAGTACAATACTTATTTTTTTTGAATGTTTTTTAATAATATCATATTCTTGTTTTTTAAAACCTGTAGTTCCAATAACAATATTTTTATTATATTGTGCACAAATTTTTAAATTTTTTAATGTTGATTCAGGATTCGTAAAATCTATTAATATATCAAATAAATTTATTGTTTCTTTTATATTTTCATAAATTTTAATTTTTTTTTCTTTTATATTAAAAAGATCTTTTTTTTTTTGTTTTACAATTACACAAGCTAATTTAATATTTTTATATTTTTGTATTGTTTTTATTAAACTGGAACCCATACGTCCATATGCTCCAGTAATTGCTATTTTAATTATATTTTTCATATTTTTTGTATAATAAACAATAAGTATTTTGAATTATTTAAAATAAAATTAATTTTTAAAAAATAAATAATTGAATGAAAAAATTTTATTTATAAAATAGTATTAATTGTTGAAAATTTATATTTTTTATGATTAATTTTAAAATTAAGTAATATAAATATTATTCCAAATAAAATAATTAAATCTGCAAAATTAAAAATAATAATATGATAATTATTTAAATTAATATCTATAAAATCAATAATATATTTATGATATAATCTATCAAATATATTACTAATAGTTCCTCCTAGTATTAATTTATAACCTAAAGAATTATTATAAATAATTTGTATTATAAAATATAATATTAATATTATATTTAAAATTAAAAATAAATATTTATAATTTTTATATTGTATATTAAATATATTAAATATTAAACCATAATTTCTTATATAAAAAATATTTATAATAAAAAATATTTTTTTATATTGATATAATTTAAAATATTTTATAATAAAAAATTTACTTAAAGTATCTATAGTAAATATTATTAATATAATATAAAATTTTTTATAAAAATATACGATTTTCCCCATTTTCATGATTATTTTTATTACATCGATTACATATATTTTTATCTTGATTAATAATTTTTATTTTATTAAAATAATGCCAACATCTTGGACATTTAATACCTAAATATTTTTTTATTAATATTTTTAATCCAGGAATAATACTATTATGAGTATTTTTTAAAGCGTATTTATATTTTTTAATTTTTGTTTGAGAAACTAATAACATAAATTTTAATTCTTTTTTTAATTTTATTAATAAATGATATATATTATCTTTTGCATAAAAAATAATTTTTGTTTCTAAAGATGTATTTATTTTTTTTATTTTTTTTTCTTTTTCAATTAATTTATTTATTTCATATTTTATATTATTTAATGTATTCCAATCTTTTTTTTGAATAATTTCAGTTTTTAAATAATTAAATTTTAATTTAAACCAATTTTTTATAAAAATTGATTGATTATGATTTTTTTTTGGTATATATTGCCAAATTTCATGTGCTGTAAATGGTAAAATTGGAGTAATCCATCTTACTAATGAATGTATAATATAATACATTACAGTTTGACAACTTCTTCTTGCAATGCTATTTTTTTGTGTTGTATATTGTCTATCTTTTATAATATCTAAGTAAAATGAGCCTAATTTTATTGAACAAAATTTAATAATTTTTTTTATTATTTCATGAAATTTATATTCTTCATATAAATGAATAATTTTATTTTGTAAATTTTTGATATTTTCAATCATCCATTTATCTAAAAGGATCATATTATTAAAATTAATTTTATGAATTTTAGGATTAAAATCATAAAGATTACTTAATAAAAATCTACTAGTATTTCTAATTCTACGATAGTGTTCTGTAATTTGTTTAAATGTATCTTTTGATATTATAACATCATTAGAATAATTAGTTGATGCAACCCATAATCGTAAAATATCAGCTCCAAATATTTTAATAATTTCATTTGGTGTAATTATATTACCAATAGATTTAGACATTTTTTTTCCTGTTTGATCTATTGCAAATCCATGGGTTAATATTTCTTGATATGGTGCTGATTGATTTACAATCATTGAAATAATTAAAGATGACATGAACCATCCCCGATATTGATCGGTACCTTCTAAATACATGTTAATATATTGATTATTTTTATTTTTATCATATATATTTAATTCATTTATACATCCAGATTCAAACCATACATCTAATATATCTTTGGATTTTTTATATTCTTTATAATTTTTTCCTAAAATATTTTTTTTATCTATTTTCCACCATATTTCTGATCCTGATTTTTTGATCATATTATTTATTTTTTTTATTATTTCAATAGTTTTAGGATGTAATTCTCCTGTTTTTTTATGAGTAAATAATATTATTGGTATTCCCCATGTTCTTTGTCTTGAAATACACCAGTCAGGTCTATTTTTTAACATGGTATACATTTTTTTATATCCCCACTGAGGTATCCAATTTATTTCTTTAATTTTATGAATTATTTTTTTTTTTAATTTTTCATCTATTTTAATAAACCATTGTTTTGTAACTCGATATATAATTGGTGTTTTATGTCTCCAACAATGAGGATAAGAATGTTGAATAATATCACTATATAATAATTTTTTATTATTTTTAATTATTTTAATAATATTTTTATTACATTGAAAAATATTTTTATTATTTAGTTCATTATGTATATTATTTTTATAATATCCTTTTGAATCAATAATATTAGTTAATTTAATTTTATATTTTTTACTAATTAAATAATCGTCTTCTCCATGATCTGGTGCAATATGTACAGCTCCTGTTCCCATATCTAAATTTACATGTTTAGATAATATAATTGGTATTTGAAAATTTAAAAATGGATGTATAAATTTTAAATTTTCTAATTTTTTTCCAATAATTGTTTGAATAATATTCCATGTTTTAATTTGTATTTTATTCATAATACTTTTAACTAATTTTTTTGCTATAATAATATAATTTTTTTCATATTCAATTAATTGATATTTTATATTAGGATTTACTGCAATTGCACGATTGGCTGGTAAACTCCATGGTGTTGTTGTCCAAATAATGATATGAATTTTTGACGTTACATTAAATATTGGAAATATTTTTTTTAAATTTTCTGTTTGTATAGCTTGAAACATTACAATAATGGAATTTGTATTTTCATCTTGATAATCTACTTCTGCTTCTGCTAAAGCCGATTGACATTTCATACACCAATGTACAGGTTTTAATCCTTTATATAAATATTTTTTTTTAATTATTTTTTTTAATACATTTAATACATTAAATTCTAATTTTTTATCTATAGTTAATTGAGAATTTTTCCAATCAGCAAATATACCTAATCTAATAAAATCATTTTTCTGTTTTTTTACTTGTTCTATTACATATTTTTTACATTTTTTTCGAAATTTTTCTTTATTAATAATAATATTTTTATTTTTTTTTTCAATTTGATGTTCAATGGGTAATCCATGACAATCCCAGAAAGGAATATATGGAACATTAAATCCAGATAATGTTTTTGATTTTATAATTATATCTTTTAAAATTTTATTCATGGCATGACCAATATGGATATTTCCATTAGCATATGGTGGCCCATCATGTATTAAAAATTTTTTTTTTCCTTTTTTTTCTTGAATAATTTTATATATATTTTTTTTATCCCAATATTTTAAAATTTCTGGTTCTTTTTGAGATAAATTTCCCTTCATAGGAAATTGTGTTTTTGGTAAATTTAAAGTTTGTTTATATGATTTCATTTGATTCCAATGTTTTTTAAATTTAAATATTTATAATTTAAAATATTATATTATATTTATTATATTTTTTTTGATATAATAAAATATTTTATTATAATAATTTAATTTATTAATTTTTTTAAATATTATTAAATAATATTTTTTATATTTTTAATATATAAATTATAGGAGTTTTTTAATTGTCAAATATTAAATCTTCTAAAAAATATGCTATTAAATCACAAAAATTAAAAAAAATTAATTCTAGTAGAAGAACTATTCTTCGTAGATTAATGAAAAAAATTTCTATAGCTATTAATGAGAAAAATAAAATATTAGTAAAGAATATTTGGTTAAAATTACAATCTAATTTAGATAAATTTGCTCAAAAAGGTTTAATACATAAAAATACAGCTGCTAGATATAAATCTAAATTTTATTTAAAAATAAAAAATTTAGATTAATTTTATTATTAATATATAATATAAATAATATTTTATTATAAAAATATTGCTTCATTTTTTATTTTAAATGAAGCAATATTATAAAAATTTATTTTGTCAAATCATCAAAAAATTTTTTCACTCCTTCAAAAAATTTTTTTGATTTTGGATTACTTTTTTCTATATTTTTTTCACTTAAACTATTTTGTAATTCTTTTAATAATTTTTTTTGATAATTATTTAAATTAACTGGAGTTTCTATCATAACTCTACATAATAAATCCCCGGTTTGATAAGTTCTAATAGAATTAACACCTTTATTTTTAATTCGAAATAATTTTCCTGATTGTGTTTCAGGAGGAATTTTTAATTTTATTTTACCATCTAAAGTTGGTACGTTAATATCTCCACCTAGTGTTGCTATACAGAAATTGATAGGAATTTCACAATATAAATCATTTTTTTTTCTTTGAAAAATAGGGTGTTTTTTAACAAAAATCTTAATATATAAATCTCCTGAAGGAGCATTATTTTCTCCAGCTTCACCTTCATTATTTAATTTAATTTTATCATTACTATCAATTCCTGCTGGAATTTTTATTAATATTTTTTTTTGTTTTTTTATTCTTCCAGTACTTTTACAATGTAAGCATGGATTTGCAATAATTTCACCTTTTCCATAACAATGAGAACATGTTTGTTGTACGGAAAAAAAACCTTGTCTAATATGTATTTGACCACTTCCTTTACAATTATGACATTTTTGTGGTTTTTCTCCAGAATTGGAACCGCTGCCATAACAAAAATTACATTTTTGTAATTTTGAAATTAATATTTCTTTATTTATTCCTCGAACAGCCTCTTCAAGTGTTAATTCTAAATTATATTGTAAGTCTGATCCTCTTTGATTTTGACGTTTTTTATTATTTCCAAAAATATCTCCAAATACATCTCCAAATATATCACTAAAATCTGCACTATTAGAAAAATTTGTATCAAAAGAAGAATAATTAGAATATCCTCCTTGTTCAAATGCAGCATTTCCATATTGATCATATGCTGCTCTTTTTTGAGGGTCTATTAATATATCATATGCTTCTTTAATTTCTTTAAATTTTTTTTCTGCATTTTTATTACCCTGATTTCGATCAGGATGATATTTCATTGCTAATTTTTTATATGATTTTTTTATTTCTCGATCATTCGCTGATTTTGTAATTCCTAAAATTGTATAATAATTTTTTTTTATCATTCTATTGTTCCTAAATATTACTAGGATTTAACGGACGTAAGATATTATTTTTATACGCCCGTGTTTATAATATAATTAAAAATTTATTATTTTATTTATTTTTTTGGTTCTTTAACTTCTTCATATTCTGCATCAACTACATTATCTTCTTTTTTTTCAGATGTTGTATTTTTATTTACATCTTTTTGTTGTGCGTTTTTTTGTGATAATTCTATTAATTTTGAAGATGTTTTTATTAATTCTTGTATTTTATTTTCTATATCAGGTTTATTATCTGTTTTTAAAGCATTTTCTAATTCATTAATTTTTGAATTTATTGTTTTATATTCTTCAGAGCTTAATTGATTTTTTACTTCTTCTAATTGTTTTTTTGTGCTATGTGTAATTTGATCACCTTGATTTTTAATTTTAATTAATTCTTCAAATTGTCGATCAGATTCAGAATTAATTTCCGCATCTGATATCATTTTTTTAATTTCTTCTTCATTTAATCCAGAAGATGCTTGAATAGTAATTTTTTGTTCTTTACCTGTTTTTTTATCTTTTGCAGATACATGTAATATACCATTAGCATCAATATCAAATGTTACTTCAATTTGAGGTATTCCTCGTGGAGCTGGTTGAATTCCATCTAAATTAAATTGACCTAGAGATTTATTATCAGTAGCTTTTTTTCTTTCTCCTTGTAATATATGTATAGTAACTGCTGATTGATTATCTTCTGCTGTTGAAAATACTTGACTATGTTTAGTTGGAATAGTAGTATTCTTTTTAATTAAAGAAGTCATAATTCCACCCATAGTTTCAATTCCTAATGATAATGGGGTAACATCTAATAATAATACATCTTTTACATCACCAGAAAGTACTCCACCCTGTACTGCAGCTCCTACAGCTACTGCTTCATCTGGATTTACATCTTTTCTTGGTTTTTTTCCAAAAAATTTAGCAACTTTCTCTTGTACTAAAGGCATTCGAGTTTGTCCACCAACTAATATTACATCATTAATATCTGATATAGATAATTTAGCATCTTGTAATGCAATTTGTACTGGTGTAATAGATTTTGTAATTAAATCTTCAACTAATGATTCTAATTTTGATCTAGTAATTTTAATATTTAAATGTTTTGGTCCATTAGCATCTGCTGTAATATAAGGTAAATTAACATCACTTTGTTGTGCAGATGATAATTCAATTTTTGTTTTTTCTGCAGCTTCTTTTAATCGTTGCATAGCAAGAGGATCATTTCTTAAATCTATACCTTGTTCTTTTTTAAATTCTTGAACTAAATAATTAATTAATCTATTATCAAAATCTTCACCTCCTAAATGAGTATCTCCATTAGTTGCAAGTACTTCAAAAGTTTTTTCTTTATCTACATTATCTATTTCAATAATTGAAATATCAAATGTTCCTCCACCTAAATCATATACAGCAACAATTTTATTTCCTTCACTTTTATCTAAACCATATGCTAAAGCTGCAGCAGTTGGTTCATTAATAATTCTTTTTACTTCTAATCCTGCAATTTTTCCTGCATCTTTTGTAGCTTGTCTTTGTGCATCATTAAAATATGCTGGAACAGTAATTACTGCTTCTGTAATTCGTTCTCCTAAATAATTTTCTGCTGTTTTTTTCATTTTTTTAAGAACTTCAGCAGATACTTGAGGAGGTGCCATATGTTTGCCTTTAATATTAATCCATGCATCACCATTTTCAGAATTTATTATTTCATATGGCATAATTTTAATATCTTTTTGTACTTCTTCATCTTGAAATTTTCTACCAATTAATCTTTTAATTGCAAATAATGTATTTTTTGGATTAGTAATAGCTTGACGTTTTGCTGGTTGTCCTACTAATATTTCTCCATCTTTAGTATATGCAATTATAGATGGTGTTGTTCGATCTCCTTCTGCATTTTCTAAAACTTTAGCTTGTTTTCCATCAATGATTGCAATACAAGAATTTGTAGTTCCTAAATCTATTCCTATAATTTTTCCCATTATGTTATTTTCCTATTTTATTATTTTTTAATTTTATTCATTAAATTATTTATAATGTTAAATTATAAAAGTATTTTTTTTAAAATTTTATTAATAAAAATAAATTTAAAGTTTATATATAATAAAATATGGTCTTTTTATATTGCATCAAGTATTTTTTTAAATTTTTTTATTATTTTAATATAAAAATAAATTATAACATAATATATATTATAAATTTTAATAATTTATTTTTATTTTTATTATTACATATAATATACTAATTTTAAAAATTATTATATTATAATATAACATTAATTATAATAAGGAAATTAAATTTGTATTTTGAAATTTATTATTTTTTATTTTTTATTTTATGTTCTTTTTTAGTATGTGGATTTATGTTACTTGGAGGTTGGTTATTAGGACCACGTACTATTTCTAGAAATAAAAATATTCCATTTGAATCAGGTATTATTTCTTATGGTAATACAAATTTACGATTTTCAATTAAATTTTATTTATTAGCTGTTTTATTTGTAATTTTTGATATTGAATCATTATATTTATATACTTGGGTTATTAATATTAAAAAGATTGGGTGGTTAGGTTTTTTTGAAATATTACTTTTTATTTTTATATTATTATTGACTTTAATATATCTTGTAAAACAAAAAATATTTAATTGGATTCCCAAAAAATCAATTAATAATTTATAATTTAAATATTTTAATTATAACATTTAATAAATATTGGACAATATAATGAAATATACTTTAACAAAAGTTAATCTTAATAGTACAGATAAATATCCTCTTCAAGATAAGATAATAGTTGATGATCCAATAAAATCAAAAATTAAAAATAATATATTTACTGGAAAATTAACACAATTAATACATAAAATAGTAAATTGGAGTCGAAAAAATTCTTTATGGCCTTATAATTTTGGTTTATCTTGTTGTTATGTAGAAATGGTAACATCTTTTACTTCTGTTCATGATATTTCTAGATTTGGTGCAGAAGTACTTCGAGCTTCTCCTAGACAATCAGATGTTATGGTTATTTCTGGAACACCTTTTATTAAGATGGTTCCAGTAATACAACGATTATATGATCAAATGTTAGAACCAAAATGGGTTATTTCAATGGGTTCTTGTGCTAATTCAGGAGGTATGTATGATATTTATTCTGTCGTACAAGGAGTTGATAAATTTTTACCTGTTGATGTATATATTCCTGGATGTCCCCCAAGACCAGAAGCATATATACAAGGTTTAATGTTATTACAAGATTCAATTGATAAAGAACGTCGACCATTATCCTGGGTTGTTGGAGATCAGGGTGTTTACAAAGCTAATATGGAATCACAAAGAAAGAAAAAATATTCTGATAGATTACAAGTATATGAATTACGAATGCCAAATGATATTTAATATTAATCTTTATTTATAATAAATATTTATTAATTAAATAATTTTTTATTAATTTTTAATTTTTATATTATATATTTTATATTTTTATTGTTTATTATTGAGTTATTTTGATTATGAATACTGTTTTTAGAGAGTTATGTAATCACTTTTCAAGTGAATATTTTACTATACAAAATACATTAATTAATTGTCCAGTAATTTGGGTAGATCGAGTAATATTATTAAAAGTTATATCTTTTTTAAAAAAGAGTATTACAAAATATAATATGTTATTTGATTTACATGGTATTGATGAACGATTTAGAAAAAACAAAGATAATTTACCTAATTCTGATTTTTCAGTATTTTATCATTTAATTTCTATTACATATAATAAAGATATTTTAATTAAAGTTCCATTATTAAAAAATAATTTAAATGTAGAAACTATAACAAATATTTTTCCAAATGCAAATTGGTATGAAAGAGAAACATGGGAAATGTTTGGAATAGTTTTTAATAAACATCCTAATTTAACTCGAATTATTATGCCAAAAACATGGTCTGGTCATCCTTTAAGAAAAGATTATCCAGCTAGAGCAACTGAATTTGAACCTTTTTTTTTAAATAAAATAAAAGAAGATCTTTATATGGAATCTTTATCTTTTAATCCAGAGCAATGGGGTATGTCAACTAGTAGAAAAGATACAGATTTTATGTTTTTAAATCTTGGTCCTAATCATCCTTCTGCACATGGTGCTTTTCGAATGATTTTACAATTAGATGGTGAAGAAATTATAGATTGTGTTCCAGATATTGGATATCATCATCGAGGTGCAGAAAAAATGGCAGAAAGACAATCATGGCACAGTTATATTCCATATACAGATCGTATTGAATATTTAGGTGGTTGTGTTAATGAAATGCCTTATATATTAGCAGTAGAAAAATTAGCTAATATTGTTGTACCTGATCGAGTTCAAGTAATTCGTGTAATGTTATCTGAACTTTTTAGAATTAATAGTCATTTATTATATATTTCAACATTTATTCAAGATGTAGGTGCTATGACTCCAGTTTTTTTAGCATTTACAGATCGACAGAAAATATATGATATAATTGAATCAATTACTGGGGCTAGAATGCATCCAGCTTGGTTTAGAATTGGTGGATTAGCTAATGATTTACCTAATGGTTGGGATAAATTATTATTAAATTTTTTAAATTGGATGCCAAAAAGATTAAATGAATATATTAATGTTGCTTTAAAAAATAGTATTTTAATTAAAAGATCTAAAGGTATTGCTTGTTATAATCAAGAAGATGCATTAAATTGGGGTATTACTGGTGCTGGATTACGTGCAACAGGAATTGATTTTGATGTTAGAAAACAAAGACCGTATTCAGGTTATGAAAATTTTGATTTTTTAATTCCTATTGGTAGCGGTATTAGTGATTGTTATACTCGAGTATGTTTAAAAGTAGAAGAAATAAAACAAAGTTTGATCATTTTAAAACAGTGTTTAAATAATATGCCTGAAGGACCTTTTAAATCTGATCATCCATTAACTACACCTCCTAATAAAAAATTAACATTGAAAGATATTGAAACTATGATTACTCATTTTTTAAATGTTTCTTGGGGTCCAGTAATTCCTGCTAATGAAAGTTTTCAAATGATTGAAGCAACTAAAGGTATTAACAGTTATTATTTAATTAGTGATGGAAATACAATGAGTTATCGTACTAGAATTCGTACTCCAAGTTTTCCTCATTTACAGCAAATACCATATGTAATTCGTGGTAGTTTAATATCAGATTTAATTGTATATTTAGGTAGTATTGATTTTGTTATGTCTGATGTAGATCGATAATCTTTTTTTAAATATTAATATTAACTAATATTATGAATATGATGAAAAATAAATTAAATGATTTAGAATTAAAAAAAATTGAAGAAGAAAAAAAAAATTATGAAGATAATAAATCTATATCTATTGAAGCATTAAAAATTGTACAAAGTTCAAGAGGTTGGGTTTCTGATGAATTAATAACAGAAATTTCTAAAATATTAAATATTTCAGAAAGTCAACTTGAAGAAATAGCAACATTTTATAGTCAAATATATCGTAAACCTGTTGGTTATAATATTATAAAATATTGTGATAGTGTTGTTTGTTATATGATGGGATCTGATAATATAAAATGTAAATTAGAAAATATATTAAAGATTAAAATTGGACAAACTACTAATGATAATAAATTTACTTTATTACCGATTTCATGTTTAGGAAATTGTGATAAAGCTCCTGTTATAATGATTAATAATAAAACTTATTCAAATATTAAAATTTCTTATATACCTATTTTATTAGAGAAATATTAATGAATCATATTATTAAGTATCCTGAAACTCATCCATTAACATGGCGTTTAGATACAATTAATAAAAATCCAATTTGGATAAATGAATATCATAAAAAAAATGGATATTCTGCATTAAAATTTATGTTAAATAATATGACGCCTAAAGATGTTATTAATTTAGTAAAAGATTCTGAATTAAGAGGAAGAGGAGGTGCTGGTTTTTATACTGGTATAAAGTGGAGTTTAATGCCTAAAAAAAATAATATACCAAGATATCTTTTATGTAATGCTGATGAAATGGAACCTGGAACTTATAAAGATAGGTTATTATTAGAACAACTTCCACATCAATTACTTGAAGGTATGATTATTTCTGGTTTTGCTATAGAAGCTACTATGGCATATATTTTTTTAAGAGGAGAATATATAAGTGCTGAAAATAATTTAAAAAAAGCAATTATAGAAGCTGAAAATTGTGGATATTTAGGGAGAAATATTTTAGGTAGTGATTTTACTTTTAAAATTGTATTACATACAGGAGCTGGAAGATATATTTGTGGAGAAGAAACAGCATTAATTAATTCTTTAGAAGGAAAACGTGCAAATCCAAGAATTAAGCCACCTTTTCCAGCTATTGTTGGATTATGGGGTAAACCAACATGTGTTAATAATGTTGAAACTTTATCAAATATTCCAGCAATTGTTTTAAATGGATCTAATTGGTATAAAAAAATATCTTTAAGTAAAGATCGAGGAACAAAATTAATGGGATTTTCTGGACGAGTAAATAATCCTGGTGTTTGGGAAGTTCCTTTTGGAATATCTGCACGAGAATTACTAGAAGATTATGCTAAAGGTATGAAAAAAGGATTTCGTTTAAAAGCATGGCAACCTGGAGGAGCAGGAACGGATTTTTTAACTGAAAAAAATCTTGATGTAAAAATGGATTTTGATAGTATTTCAAAGGTTGGTAGTAGATTTGGAACTGGTATTGCAATGGCAGTGGATCATACTGTGAATATAGTATCATTAGTATTAAATCTAGAAAAATTTTTTTCTCGTGAATCTTGTGGTTTATGTACACCATGTCGTGAAGGATTACCCTGGATTGTTAAAATTTTACAATCTTTTGAAGATGGTTTTGCACAAAATGAAGATATTAATATTTTAGAAGATTTATGTGTGCAATTAGGTCCAGGAAAAACTGTTTGTGCTCATGCTCCTGGAGCAATGGAACCATTACAAAGTGCAATTAAATTATTTAGATCAGAATTTGAACAATGTATTAGAAAAAATTCTTTTAGTAATATTGAAATGATAAATAAAAAAAATATGTTTAAGTTAAATTTATAATCTTAATTTTAATAAATTAATTTATATAATTTATTAATATAAATTATATATTATTTTGGAATAAATTATATGGTGAATATTTATATTAATAAAAAAAAATATAATGTATGTAAATCAGAAAATTTATTAAAAATATGTTTATCATTAAATATGAATATACCATATTTTTGTTGGCATTCTGATTTAGGAAGTGCTGGAATTTGTAGATTATGTGCTGTTAAGCAACATAATAATCTTAATGAATCTTCAGGAAGAATTATTATGTCGTGTATAACACCTATTGTAAAAAATATGATTATTTCAACAGATGATTCAGAAATTAAAAAATTTCGTAAAGGAATTATAGAATTATTAATGACTAATCATCCACATGATTGTCCAGTATGTGAAGAAGGTGGAAATTGTCATTTACAAGATATGACAGTATTAACTGGTCATAATTTACGTCGTTATAAATATTCTAAACGAGTACATTATAATCAATATTTAGGAGATTTTATATCGCATCAAATGAATAGATGTATTGGTTGTTATCGATGTGTTCGATATTATCAGGAGTATGCGGGTGGTACTGATTTTGGAGTATATGGAATAAGTAATAATATTTATTTTGGTCGATTTGAAGATGGTGATTTAGAAAGTGAACATTCAGGTAATTTAATTGAAATATGTCCTACTGGTGTTTTTACAGATAAACTATCTTCTGAAAATTATAACAGAAAATGGGATTTACAATATGCTCCTAGTATTTGTCAACATTGTAATATAGGATGTAATATTATTGTTGGAGAAAAGTATGGATTAATTAGTAAAATAGAAAATAGATATCATAAAAATATTAATCGTTATTTTTTATGTGATTTAGGTCGTTTTGGATATACTTATTTAAATAATAATCGTTTAAAACAACCAATTCAATTTGATAAAAAAAAAAAAATATTTTTAAATAAAAATAATGCTATTAAATTATTATCAAAAATATTAAAAAAAAATCGTACTATTGGAATAGGATCAATTCGATCTAGTTTAGAAAATAATTTTTCGTTAAGAAAATTAGTAGGAGAAAAAAATTTTTCTAGTGGTATGTTAGAAAATGATCATAATTGTATAAAATTAATTATTAATATTTTAGAAAATAGCGGTATTTATATACCAACATTATTTGAAGTAGAAAATTATGATGTTGTTTTAATTATAGGTGAAGATGTTACTCAAACATCTCCAAGATTAGATTTAGCTATTAGACAATTAAATAAAAAACAACGAAGAGATATTAATCAAGTACATAATATTCCAGAATGGAATAGTTCAGCAATGTTAAGCATATCTAATAATAAAAATTTTGTTTATATTATACATACTCATGAAACTAAATTAGATGATATTTCGTCTTTAAATTATTATGCTTCAATTAAAGATCAAGAAATATTTTCTTCTATTCTTTCTGATAAAATTAATAATGTATCAAATACAATAAAAAATATAAAACCTGATATTTTAAAAAAAATATCTATTATTTATAATGTGTTATTATCTTGTAAAAGACCCTTAATTATTTCTGGTGTACATTCTGGAAGTATGAATTTAATTAAATCTACTACTAATATTGCTATGGGTTTAAAATTTTTAAAAAAAGATGTAGGTTTAATGTTATTAACTTCATCTGTAAATAGTATTGGTGTTGGAATATTATCTAATTTATCTTTAACAAAAGTATTTAATAAAATTAATGATAATCAAGTTGATACATTAATTATTTTAGAAAATGATTTATATCGTCATGATATTAAAAATAAAATTGATTTCATAATAAATAAATTAAAAAATATTATTGTTTTTGATCATCAATATACATTAACTACTAATAAAGCAAATATTTTATTTCCAATTGCAAATTTTTCTGAAAGTTCAGGAACAGTTATTAATTACGAAAGTAGAGCACAAAGATTTTTTTCTGTTTTTAATACTAGTATTTATGATTCTAATTCTTGTATTTTGGAAGGTTGGAAATGGATGTATAAAGTTTATAATAAATTACATAAAATTAATCATAATATTACATTAGATAATGTAATTCAAGATTATATAAAAATTTTTCCAATATTTAATGTTATAAACAATGTTGCTCCAAATTCAAAATATAGAATTATGGGTAAAAAAATTGCTAGATCGCCTCATCGATTAAGTAGTAGAACTGCAATATTTTCTGAATTAAATATTCATGAACCAAAGCAAAAATATGATAATAATACAATGTTTACTTTTTCTATGGAAGGTATTCAGCAACCTAATCAAGATATTGAATATTTACCATTTACCTGGTTTCCTGGTTGGAATTCTATACAGTCTTGGAATAAATATATAATGAATAATGATCATTATGATTCTGGGGTTCGTATTTTTAATTCATATCATTTAAAAACAAAATATTTTTTTAAAAATGATATAAATTATTCTAATAAATTATCTAATTATTGGAAAATTATTCCGTATTATTGTTTATTTGGAAGTGAAGAATTAAGTCAAAAATCTGAAATTATAAAAAAAAAATGTTTTATTACTTATGCTTTAATTAATATTAAATATAAAAAAATTTTAGGTTTAAAAAATAATTCTACAATTGAATTTAAATGTTTAGGTGAATTTTTTAAATTATCTGTAAAGTTTTCTGTTAAAATTCCTTTAAAACAATTAGGATTACCTATAGGATTTCCTAATGTTCCTCGTATTTTATTAGGTTGTACAGTAAAAAATATTAGAGGTGTAATATAAAAAAATATTATGACAAGTATAAATTATAATTTTATTAATATTATTTTTTGTTTTTTTAAAACTTTATTTATTGTTTTTATTATAGTTTTTTGTGGAGCAATGTTAAGTTTTATTGAACGTAGAGTTTTAGCTTTATTTCAAAATAGGTATGGACCAAATCGAGTTGGTTGGTTTGGTTTATTACAAATAGTTGCTGATATGATTAAAATGTTATTTAAAGAAGATTGGGTTCCCAGTTTTAGTAAATCTTTTCTTTTTATATTAGCTCCAATTATTTCATTTATTTCTTTATTATTAGTAATGTCTATTATTCCATTTACTGATCAAAAATTTATTATTAATTTAAATATTGGAGTTTTATTTTTTTTAATTATGTCTGCTTTATCAGTATATTCAATATTATTTGCTGGATGGTCTAGTAATAATAAATATGCCTTATTAGGATCAATACGTGCTATAGCACAAACTTTAAGTTATGAAGTTTTTTTAGGTTTATCTTTAATGGGGGTAGTAGCGCAATCTCATTCATTTAATTTATTTGATATTGTATATTCTCAAAAAAAAATATGGAATATTTTTCCACAATTTTTTGGTTTTATTACATTTTTTATTGCTGGATTAGCATTATGTCATCGTCATCCTTTTGATCAACCTGAATCAGAACAAGAATTAGCTGATGGATATCATATTGAGTATTCTGGAATGAAATTTGGTATGTTTTTTATTGGACAGTACATATCTATGATTGTTATTGCTTCTATGATAACAGTATTATTCTTAGGTGGGTGGTATGGTCCATATTTACCTAAATTTTTATGGTTTTTTTTCAAGACATTTATTTTAATATTATTTTTTATTTTATTAAGGGCATCTTTACCTAGACCTCGTTATGATCAAATATTATATTTTGGATGGATTATATGTCTTCCAATTACTTTATTAAATTTAATATTTACTGCTTTTTTAATACTATTATATTAATTTTAGGAAATTTATGAATATTAAAAGTATTATTTTTGATTTTTTTACTCAAATTAGAAGTATTTTTATTACTTTTAAACATATGTTTGATATGAGAGAAACTAGATTATATCCAGAAAATCCAATATATTTATCTCCAAGATATCGAGGTCGAGTAGTATTAACAAAAGATCCAAATGGAAAAGATCGTTGTGTAGCATGTAATTTATGCTCAGTTGTATGTCCAGTAAGTTGTATTTCTTTACAAAAATCACAAGATAAATATGGTCGTTGGTTTTCTAAATTTTTTAAAATTAATTTTTCGCGTTGTATATTTTGTGGTTTATGTGAAGAAGCTTGTCCAACTTCTGCAATACAATTAATACCAGATTTTGAATTAAGCGATTTTGATAGAAAAAATTTATTATATAAAAAAAAATATTTAACTATATCTGGAACTGGAAAAGATCATAAATATAATTTTTATGATCATTGTGGTGTATCAATAAAAAAAAAATATATGTATAATATACCAATTAACGTAAAAGATTTATTACCTTAGGATTAATATAATGTATTTAATTTTTTATTTTTTTTCTTTTTTAACAATACTTTTTACATTTTTAACTATTATACAAAGTAATTTAATGTATTCATTATTTTATTTTTCTATGTCAGTATTAACTACTTCTTTTATATTTTTTTTATTAGGTAATTATTTTATAGGTTCATTACAAATTATTATTTATTCTGGAGCTATTTTAGTATTATTTATTTTTGTTATTATGTTATTAAATTATGATGTAGTAAAAAATGGAATTCATAATATGAAATTTAATTATTTATATTTATCATTTTTAATTTCTTTATTTTTTTGTGTATTATATAAAATATTTTTTATTTTAAAAATAAAATATATTGTTCATATTACAGATACATTACATATTTTAGGAATAAATTTATTTAAACCTTATCTTTTTATTATTGAATTAATTTCAATTTTATTATTATCTATTGTTTTAATAGTATTTTTAATTACAAAAAATAAAAAATAATTTTTTAATTTATTATTTAGGTACATAATATATGATTTCTTTATTAAATTGTTTTTTTTTATCTATATTATTATTTTTATTAGGTTTAAGCGCTATTCTTTTTAATAAAAATTTATTATTTATTCTTATTGGTTTAGAAATTATGATAAATTCTATTTCTTTATTATTTGTTTTTATTAGTGATTATTGGAATCATATAGATGGACAAATAATGTATATTTTTATAATAACTTTATCAGCAATAGAAGCTAGTATTAGCTTAGCATTATTAATACAACATTTTAAAAAAGTATATACCTTAAATATTAATAAATTAAGTGAGATTGTTGAATGAACATGATTTATTTGATAGTATTATTTCCAATAATTAGTTTTATTTTTTTATTTTTTTTTAAAAATATTTTATCATATAAATTAACTATTTTATTTGGTATTAGTTCAATATTTTTGTCTACTATAGTAGTTATTTTATTAAGAATACTTTTTTTATATCATCATAATGATATTATAGAAATAATATTATGGAATTGGTGGAATTTCCAGGATTTTAATATTAATATTTGTTTTTTATTAGATAATTTAACGTTTTTATTTTTAAATATGATTACAATTATTTCATGTTTAGTTTGTTTATTTTCTATTTGGTATATGAAAAATAAATTCGATAATGCAAGTTTTTTTGCATTAATTAATTTATTTGTAGGAAGTATGATAATTTTAGTATTATCTAATAATTTTGTTTTAATGTATTTAGGATGGGAAGGAATTAGTATTTGTTCATATTTATTAATTAATTTTTATTTTTCAAAATCTGATGTTAATATATCAGCTTTTAAAGCTTTTATTTTTACTAAAATTGGCGATTTATTTCTTATAGCAGGAATAATATTATTATATATTCATTATCATACTTTAAATTTTTATGATATTCAATTTTTAATTAAAATTCATATTATTAAATATACATTTTTATTAAATATAATTAATATTTTATTATTATTTGGTGTTATTGGAAAATCTGCACAAATACCTTTACATATTTGGTTACCTGAAGCAATGGTTGGTCCAACTCCAGTTTCTGCATTAATTCATGCTGCTACTATGGTTACTGCAGGAGTTTATTTAATTACTCGAAATTATAACTTATTTACTTTAACGCCAAATATTTTATATATGATAGGTATTATAGGAAGTATTACTTTAATATTGTCTAGTTTTTTAGCTTTAATTAAAACGGATATAAAACAAATTTTAGCATATTCTACAATTGGTCAAATTGGATATATATTTATAGCTTTAAGTATAGGTGCGTGGAATAGTGCGATTATTCATTTAACAATACATGCTTTTTTTAAAGCTTTATTATTTTTATCTGCTGGTATATTAATTGTTAATTGTAATAATGAAAAAAATATTTTTTATATGGGTAATCAATTATATAAAAAATTTCCTTTTTTATATTTTTGTTTTTTAATTGGTGGTTTTTCATTATCAGGGTTTCCAATTTTAACTGCAGGATTTTATAGTAAAGATAGTATTTTATTTTATATATATCAAAGTCATAATATATTATTTTTTATGATTGCAATATTATCAATATTATTAACAACATTATATATTTTTCGTCTTATTTTTATAGTATTTCATAGTAAATCTAATAAGAATATTTTATATTCCTCTTTAAATTTTTTACAATATATTCCATTAAGTATATTATCTTTATTGTCTACTATTATTGGTATTTATATTATTCCTGATATATCTAATATATTTCCTAAGATTATAATTAATCAAAATTATATTAAATTATATTTAGAAATAATTTCAAGTATATTAGTTTTTTTAGGAATATTTATATCATATTATTTAAATATTTTAAATACTGATTTATTATCAAAAATTAATTTATTAAAAATTGTATATTTTCCAATAAAAATAGTAAATGATGGTTTTGGTTTTTTTTATTTTTACAATTTAATATTTATTAATTTATATTTAAAAATAGCAGATTTTTTATCTTTAAAATTATTTAAAAAAATTAATATCTTTTTATTATTTTTAATAAAAAAAATTAATTTATTTTTTTTATATACTGAAAATAGTTTAATTAATTTACAAATTTTTATAATAATTTTTAGTGTATTTATTTTAATAATGATGATTAATTTTTATTAATATAAACATTTATTAATATTCTTATGATAAATTATTATAAATTTTTATTCATTATTTTTAATATTAAATTACATATTACATTTAATAATAAATTTATGGGATTTATAATATGTTAATTTTATTTCTTATTATTCCTTTATTAGGTGCGTTTTGTTGTTTATTTTTTGAATTTAAATATTTTAAATTTTGTAAATTTATTGCATTATTTTCTATTATATCAATGATTTTTTTATCTTTATTTTTTTGGTTAAAAATTTGTTATTTTAATAATACTATATTATATCATGATCACTGGAATGAAGAATTTATATTTCCATGGATACCTCAATTAGGAATATCATTTCATATAGCTATAGATAAATTATCATTAATGATGATAACATTATCAATTTTTTTAGGTTTTATTTCTATTTTATGTTCTTTTAATCAAAAAAAGAAAAATGAAGGTTTATTTTATTTAAATTTATTAATTATTTTATTTGGAACAATTGGTGTTTTTATATCTATTGATTTATTTTTATTTTTTTGTTTTTGGGAAATTATGTTATTTCCAATGTATTTTTTAATAATTTTTTGGGGTAATCAAAGATATAAAAAAAAAGAAAGAATATATACTGCTAATCAATTTTTAATTTATACACAATTATCTAGTATGATAATGTTATTTTCAATTATATTACTTTCATTTATTTATTATAATCAAACAAATGTTTGGACATTTGATTACAATAATTTACTTCATTGTTTTATTCCTATATCATTAGAATATATTATTATGTTAGGTTTTTTTATTGCGTTTGCAGTAAAATTACCTATTGTTCCATTTCATAGTTGGTTACTTAATGCACATAATCATGCTCCAATTGATAGTTCTGTAGATTTATTAGGTATGTTAATTAAAGTTTCTGCTTATGGATTATTAAGATTTAATATAAATTTATTTAAAAATTCTTCTTATAATTTTTCTTATATTGCGATTTTTTTAGGAATATTAACGATTTTTTATAGTTCTTGGATGGCATTTATAGAAAAAAATATAAAAAAAATTATTGCTTATAGTTCTATATCTCATATGGGTTTTATTTTAGTAGCAATATATTGTAATAATATTTTTTCATATTCAGGATCAATTATTCAAATGATTTTTGGTTCTATTACTACATCTGCATTATTTATTTTATTTAGTCAATTATATCGTATTACTAATATTAAAAATATTACTGAGATTAGTGGTTTATATTCTTGTATTAATTGGATTCCTAGTTTTTTTTTATTTTTTTTATTTTCGAATTTAAATTTTCCAGGAACAATAAATTTTGTTGGAGAAATAATTTTATTAAATGGAATTTTTATAAATAAACCTTATATTGCATGTATATTAATTTTTAGTTTATTATTTTCAGTAATTTATTCATTACATATGATGCATAATATTTTTTATGGATCTTTAAAAAAAGAATATATTAATAATAATAAACAAATTAATTATCTTGAATTTTCAATTATATTTATTTTATCTTTATTATTATTATTTTTTGGTTTTTTTCCTAATATCATCTTACATAATATATTATTTTTGATGTCATAAAATAGATTATTTTACAATTTTTATAAGGTTATTAAATATGTTTATATTAAATCCTAAAGTAATGATTTTAATTCCATTTCTTATTTTAATAACATCTATTATTTGTATTATTTTATCTATTATTTTCAAAAGGAATCATTTATTTTCTTTTTATATATCATTTTTTAGTTTAATATTTATTTTATTATCTTTTTTTTTTATTTATAAATATATTCCTATTTATTTTTCGACATTACTATGTATTAATTTTTATTCTATTATATATTTATATATTATTATTTTTTCTAGTATTTTTACAATTTTCATTAATTATTTTTATTTACAAAAATATTTTTTTTATCAAGAAGAATTTTATTTATTAATTTTATCTTCTATTATTGGAGCTATTACTGTAATAGAAGCAAATCATATATTTATTATATTATTTGGAATAGAATTAATGTCATTTCCTATTTTAGGTTTAATGTTATATTCTTTAAAAAAACATACAAATATTAGAATAATATTAAAATATTTAATATTATCTAGTATTGTTACTATATTTTCATTTTTAGGAATTTCATTAATATATTTGATATGTGGTAATTTAAATTTAAATAATATTAAAATTTCTTTTTTAATTAATGATATACAAAATAATAAAATTTTATTGATTGGTTTAGGATTATTATTGATATCATTATTTTTTAAATTATCATTATTTCCATTTCATTTTTGGATTTCTGATATTTATAAAAATATATCTCCATTTTTATTAATGTATTCTACTACAGTGATAAAAGTTGCAACTTTTTCAGTATTAATGAAAATTTTTATGTATATTCCTTATGAAAAATCTAAGGTATTATATTTAATAATAGAATTAATTTCTATATCTTCTATTATTTTTGGTAGTTTTATGACAGTATTTCAAAATAATATAAAAAAATTATTTGGTTATTCTTCTATTGTACATATGGGTTATATTTTAATTACCTTATTTTCAATAAATAATTATCATTTTAATAATAGTATCGCATTAATTTATTTAATAAATTATACTATAAGTAATATTGGAATATTTAGTTTATTAAGTTTATTATTATTACTAGATCATAATACAAATTTTAATTTAAATAATTTATTTGTTTATAATTTTGTTTTATGGAAAAAAATTATTTTTCATATTTCTGTTTTTATTATTATTTTTTCTTTTTTATCTATTCCATTTACATTTGGTTTTATTTCTAAATTTTGTATTTTTTTTATTATTTTATATGCAAAATTATGGATGATATTATATGCTATTTTAATTAATTCTGGATTTTCTATATATTATTATTTAAAAATTATATTAAATTTATATAGAAATAATTTATCAAAGAATATTTCAAATAAAAAATCATATACAGTAATTCAAATATTTATTTTTTTAATTAGTATAATAATATTATTTATTGGAATTTATCCAAAAATTATTTTTGATTTTTTTAAAATAAAAATATAATTATTTATTATTACATATAATATTTTAATATATTAATAATTAATAATAGATATATTTTATGAAAAAATATTTTTTTAATGAAGATATATTATTAATAAAATGGTTAAAATATATTAAAAAAAATTGTAAAAAAAAATATAATTTTTCTATGTTTAATATTATAAAAGTTGCAAAAAAATTAAATATATTAAAATTATCTTCTTTTGTTATTACAGTATCTGGAACAAATGGTAAAGGTAGTACATGTGCTATTTTGGAAAGATGTTTTTTAAATTCTGGTTATACAGTAGGATTATATACTTCACCTCATTTATTTAATTATTATGAAAGAATACGGATAAATGGAAAATATATAAAAAAATCTTTTATGCATATTAATGCATTTTTAAAAGTAGAGTTAGCTAGAAAAAATAATCAATTAACATATTTTGAATTTATTACTCTTTCTGCATTATTATTATTTAAAGAAAGAAATTTAAATGTTATTATTTTAGAAGTAGGTTTAGGTGGTAGATTAGATGCAACAAATATTATTAATCCAAATATAGCTATTATTACGAATATTGGTTTAGATCATACATCTATTTTAGGAAATAGTAGAGATGATATAGGATATGAAAAATCAGGAATATTTCGTAAAGGTATAAAAGTTATTATTGGAGATGATAATATTCCTAATTCAATTTATAAAATGGCATATATTTTTAAAGTGATTTTATATCGAAAAAATTATGAATGGAATTGGTATGAATTGAAAAATTATTGGAATTTTTATGATCAATATGGAATATTAAATAATATTCCTATTCCTAAAGTTTCTTTTTTAAGTGCTGCCATTGCAATAGCAGCATTAAGAGTTTCTTCTTTTAAAATTGATAAAAATGTTATTTTAAAATCTATTAATACAGTTTTTTTAATGGGTAGATTTCAGATTATTTATAAAAAACCTATTATTATAGTTGATGTTGCACATAATTCAGATGCAACTTTTTATTTATCACAGAGGTTAAAAAAATTACTTTATATTAAAGGTAATATTAAATTATATGCTTTAATTGGTATGTTATCTAAGAAAGATATTAAGGGTACTATTTCTAGTTTAATTAATATTATTGATTATTGGTATTATACTATTTTAAATACTCATCAAACAGCTACAATAAATGATTTAAAAAAACATTTACCAAAAAATGCTATTTATTGCATTAGTGTAAAAAAAGCATTATATCAATTAATTCAAAAAGTTCAAAAAAATGATATTATTTTAATATTTGGTTCATTTTTTACTGTTTCTGAAGCAATAACAGCAATGCGTACCTTAAATTTGTAATATTTATTTAGTATTTTATTTTTTTAAATTAAAATTTGTATATTTTTTATATTCAAACATTGCTGAAATTGATTCTTCATGACTAATTCTTCTAATTGCTTCTGCCAACATTGTTGATAATGTTAATGTTCTTACTTTTTTTTGTTTTTGTATTTCTTTTGATAATGGAATAGTATCACATACAATTATTTCATCAATATATTTTTTTTGAATATTTTTTAAAATATTTCCAGAAAAAACAGGATGTGTTGCATAAGCAAATACTTTTTTTGCTCCATGGTTTTTTAATGCCTGTGCAGCTTTACATAAAGTGCCTCCTGTATCAATCATATCATCTACTAAGATACAGTTTCTATTTTCAACATCTCCAATAATATTCATAACTTGAGCAATATTTTTTCTTGGTCTTCGTTTATCTATTATTGCCATATCAGAATCATGTAATAATTTAGCAATAGCTCGTGCTCTGATTACCCCCCCTATATCAGGTGATACAATAATTGGATCTTTTAAATTTAATTTTAACATGTCTTCTAATAAAACAAAACTTCCAAATACATTATCTACTGGTACATCAAAAAAACCTTGTATTTGTTCTGCATGTAAATCTACTGTTAAAATACGATCAATTCCTACATTAGATAAAAAATCTGCAACTATTTTTGCTGTTATTGGTACTCTTGTTGATCTAACTCTTCGGTCTTGTCTAGCATATCCAAAATAAGGAATTACTGCTGTGATTCTTCCAGCTGATGCCCGTCTTAAAGCATCTATAATTACTGCTAATTCAATAATATTATCATTAGTAGGATAACATGTAGATTGAATTATAAATATGTCATATCCTCGAACATTTTCATTAATTTTTACACTAATTTCTCCATCACTAAAACGATTTACTGTTGCATTTCCAAGATTACTATATAGTTTATTTGCAATTAATTTTGATAATATTGGAATAGAATTACCAGAAAATATTTTCATATTTAACATAAAAATCTCATATATGATTTTTTAAAGAATATATCTTTATTTTTATAATTATATTTATTATTATAAAATAATATTAATTTATAATATATGTATTTATATTAAAAGATAATAAAATTATAATAGAAAATTAAATTTTTATAAATATTATTTAAATAATTTAATTAATATAGGAATAATAAATTTGAAAAAATCTATTATAGATAAATTAGAAAAATTACAAATTAAATTAACTAGACTTGAAAAATTATTATCTTCTAAAAAAATAATTTCTAATCAAAAAAAATTAAAAAAATATTCAAAAGAACATTTAAAATTATTTAATTTAATTTCTATATTTTTAAAATGGAAAAAAATAAAAAAAGAAATAAAATCAACAAAAATTTTATTAAATGATCCTGATATGTTTGAAATAGCACAAGATGAATTAAAAATATTAAATCTTGAAAAAATTACTTTAAAAAATAAAATTAAAACAATGCTTTTACCGGATGATTTTAATAATATAAAGAGTTGTTTTATTGAAATTAGAGCTGCAACAGGAGGTGATGAAGCGGCAATATTTGCTGGTGATTTATTTAGAATGTATGGTAAATATGCAGAATATAATAATTGGGATACAGAAATAATAAGTAGTCATGAAGGAGAAAAAGGTGGATTTAAAGAAATTATTTTAAAAATTACTGGATTAGGATCATGTAGTAAATTAAAGTTTGAATCTGGTGGGCATCGTGTTCAACGTATACCCCAAACAGAATCTCAAGGTAGAATTCATACTTCAACTTGTACTGTAGCTGTAATTCCAGAAGTACAATCATCAATAAAAACTGTAATTAATAATTCTGATTTAAAAATTGATACTTTTCGTTCTTCTGGAGCTGGGGGACAACATGTTAATACTACTGATTCTGCAATTCGAATTACTCATATTCCTACAGGAACAGTAGTAGAATGTCAAGATGAACGTTCGCAACATAAAAATAAATCTAAAGCAATGTCTATTTTATATTCTAGAATTCATGCTAATAAAATTAAAAAACAAAATCAAAAAAATTCTCTTATTCGAAAAAATTTATTAGGAACAGGAGATCGTTCAGATCGAAATAGAACATATAATTTTCCAAAAAATAGAGTAACTGATCATCGTATTAATTTAAGTTTATATTGCTTAAATGACATTTTAAATGGTAATTTAGATATTTTAATTACTCCAATAATGCAAGAATATAATACAAAATTATTATTACAAATTGTAAAATAAATAATTATGAAGATTTATTCTTTAATAGATTATGCAGTAAAAATATTATATAATTATGATACTCCTCGATTAGATGCAGAATTATTATTGAGTTATGTTATAAAAAAAACAAGAACTTGGATTAATATTTTTAATAATTTTGAATTAACAAATAAACAAGTGGTATTATTTAAGAAATTATTATTTCGTCGATTAAATGGTGAACCAATTGCTTATATAATTAATAAAAAAGAATTTTGGTCTTTATCATTTTTTGTTTCAAAATATACTTTAATTCCAAGACCAGAAACAGAAATTTTAGTTTATCATGCCTTAAATTTATTAAATAAAAAAGATTTTATTTTAGATTTAGGTACAGGATGCGGAGCTATATCTTTATCTATAGCATTTGAAATGTTAACATGTAAAGTTTTTGGTATTGATAATAATCATCAAGCAATTAAAATTGCAAAAAAAAATGCAAAAAAATTAAATATAAAAAATGCTTATTTTTTTTATAGTAATTGGTTTTCTTGTATTAAAGAAAAATTTAATTTAATTGTTAGTAATCCACCTTATTTATGTAAAAATGAAAAATTTTATATTTCACAAGAATTATTTTTTGAACCTTATAATTCTTTATTTGCAAAAAAAAATGGTATATCAGAAATTGAATATATTATTCATCATTCTCAAAAATATTTATTTGTATATGGATGGTTATTAATAGAACATGGATGGAATCAAAAAAATATTGTTCAAAAAATATTTAAAAAAAATAATTTTTATAATATTAGATCTTATAAAGATTATTTAGGTTATAATAGAATAACATTAGGTCAAAAAAAATATTAATTTATAATATATTATATAAATTTAATATTTAATTAATTTTTTATTTTTTTTAAATTGAAAGTTAGGTATATTTTATGTTAAATAATTTGGTTTTAGTATTAAATTGTGGTAGTTCATCTTTAAAATTTTCAATTTTAGATCCTAAAAATTCTAAAAAATATTTATTTGGATTAGTTGATCGTTTATATTTATCTAATTCTTATATCATTTGGTTTGAGAATAAAATAAAAAAAAAAATACTTATTGGAGATTATATTTCTCATATCAAATCTTTAAAATTTATTATAAAAATTATTATTAATAATAAAAATAATTTAATTTCAAAAATTAAATATATAGGACATCGTGTTGTTCATGGTGGAGAAAAATTTATTAAACCAATTATTATTAATGATATTGTAATAAAAGAAATTAAAAAAAATAGTATTTTTGCTCCTTTACATAATCCAATTAATTTATTAGGAATTGATGCTGCCATTAAATATTTTCCAAAATTAAGAAAAAATAATGTTGCTGTTTTTGATACCTCTTTTTATCATAATATTCCAGAATTTGCATATTTATACGCAATACCTTATAAATTTTATAAAAAGTATCGTATTAGACGTTATGGAGCACATGGAATTAGTCATTATTATATTTCTAAAAGAACATCTAAAATTTTAAATATTAAATTAAATAATTTAAATGTTATTACTTGTCATTTAGGTGGAGGTTCATCAATTAGTGCTATTCGAAATGGTATTTGTGTAGATACATCTATGGGTTTAACACCATTAGAGGGTTTAGTTATGGGAACTAGAAGTGGTGATATAGATCCTTCAATAATATTTTTTATGCATAATATTTTAGGAAAAGATATAAATGAAATTCAAAAAATTTTAATTAATCAATCTGGTATTTTAGGTTTAACAAATGGTATTACTAGTGATTTTCGAGATATTGAAAAAACATATTATTCTAATATTGAATCATATCGAGCTGTAAATGTTTTTTGTTATAGATTATCTAAATATATTAGTGCATATACTTCTACTTTAAATGGAAAATTAGATGCTATTATATTTACAGGTGGAATTGGTGAAAATTCTGCTTTAGTTCGTGAATTAACCTTATCAAAATTAAAATTAATAGGTGTAGAAATTAATAATATTTTAAATTATCAAAAACATTCACAAGATTATTTTTTTATTAATAAAAATAATACTATTCCAATATTAGTTATTTCAACTGATGAAGAATTAGTAATTGCAAAAGAAACAAAAAAATTATTTTTATAATTTTAATTATTTATAAATAATAATTAATTATAATATAATTATATTATTAACAATTATTTTTAGGAATTTTTTTGTGACAAGAACTATTATGGTAATTCCATTAGGAAATAGTTTTGGACTAACATCTGTTATTTTAAGTTTAGTAAAATTATTTTATCCTAAGAAGAAAATTATTTTTTTTAAACCTTTTCCTGATTCTTCTCATAATATTTATAATACTACTTATATTTTAAAAAAATATTTTTCTATTTCTTCTATTCAACCTATTTTACATGAAAAAGAAAAATTTTTATCAAAAAAAATATATATTAAAAAAATTATTAAAGATAATTTAGAATTATATTATTCATATAAAAAAAAATATGATATTATTCTTATTGAAGGTAAAAAAAATAATAATAATAATTATTATATTCATAATTTAAATATAATATTTTCTAATAAAATTAATGTTGAATTATTATTTTATAATTCTAATAATAATATTTCTCATTTTATTCAACAAATTGAATTTTATAAAAAAAATAATATATTTAATAATATTTTAGGTATTATTAATAATTTTTGTAATTCTAATTGCAAGTTATATAATAATATTATTTTTAAAAAAGAATATTTTGATAAATATATATTTTATAAAAATAAAATTAATTTAATAAATATTCCATGGAATAAAAAATTAATATTTTTTCCAATACATGAAATATTTAAATCTATTAAAATAATAAATAAGATAAAACAAGAATATAATATACATTTAATAAAATCATTTATTTTATATAAAAAACAATTATTAAATAATTTTATTTATATAAATAATTTTTCTATATTATTTTCTTCAAATATTTTTATTCAAAAATATGATAAATTTGTAAAATTTATATTAAATAATAATATTTTTCATTCTATTATATTTACAAATTGTAATAAATATAACATATGCATTTTAAAAAAAATAAAGAAAAAATATAATATTCATATTCCATTTTTTTACACTATTTTAATATTTAGAAAAGTAATGAATATTATTAAAAATTTTAATATTAATTCTTTAAAAAATGATCAAATATTAATTAAATATATTACTAATTATATTAGTAAATATATTAATAAAATTATTTTTTTAGATAATTCATTTAAAAATAAAATTATTCATACTCATTATTCTTCTATTTTATTTAAAAAAAATTTAATAGAAAAAGCAAGAAATATTAATTGTAATATTTTGTTACCTGAAGGAAATGAAGAGCGTATTATACATGCTGCAAATATAATATCAAATTTAAATATTGCACATTGTACATTATTAGGAAATTCTAATATTATATATAATATTGCTAAAAATAATAAAATAAATATTTCAAAAAATATTACGATTATTAATCCAACAGATATTTATCAAGATTATATTGAGAAATTATTTTTATTAAGATCTCACAAAGGAATGAATTTAAAATCAGCTAAACATCTTGTTCAAGATAATATGATTTTAGGATCATTATTATTACGTTATGGTCAAGTAGATGGAATGGTTTGTGGTATTAAATATACTACTGCTGATGTTTTACGTACTGCTATACAAATAATTGGGATAAAAGATACTGAAAAAAAATATTTTAACTCTTTAGTATCATCTTCTTTTTTTATGTTATTAAAAGATCGAGTTTTAATATATAGTGATTGTGCTGTAAATATTAATCCTAATAT
Organism: Buchnera aphidicola (Therioaphis trifolii); assembly: GCF_005080705.1. Taxonomy (NCBI): domain Bacteria; kingdom Pseudomonadati; phylum Pseudomonadota; class Gammaproteobacteria; order Enterobacterales; family Erwiniaceae; genus Buchnera; species Buchnera aphidicola. The sequence continues at coordinate 139,219 of NZ_CP032996.1, forward strand.
ACATCAATTAGCTAATATTGCCATTGAAACTGCTAATTTATCTATGTTATTTAATATAAAACCTAAAATAGCTATGCTTTCTTATTCGACCGGGTGTTCCGGGTCTGGTGATACAGTTGAAAAAGTTAAACATGCTACTAATTTAGTCAAAAAAATAAAACCAAATTTTATTATTGATGGTCCTATTCAATATGATGCAGCAAGTAATATAGTAATTTCAAATATTAAAGCCCCATTATCTCCTTTAAAAGGAAACGCAAATATTTTTATTTTTCCTGATTTAAATTCTGGAAATATTACTTATAAAGCTGTTCAACAATCTGCAAATGCATATTCTATTGGTCCTATTTTACAAGGTTTAAATAGACCAGTTAATGATTTATCTCGAGGAGCAACGATTGATGATATTGTATATACTATTCTTGTTACAATTATTCAATCAAATATTAGTTAATTTTATATTTTTTATTTTTATGAATTAGGGTGTATTAAATTTATTGTGAGAAATTTTTTGTAATGCTACTACTTTTTCATTTTTTGTTGTTCGGATTAAAATTACTCCTTGAGTATTTCGTCTTAATATTCTAATTTCTGATACATTTGTTCTAACTAATGTTCCTGCATTAGTAATCATCATAATTTGATCATTTTCAGAAACTTGTATTGCACTAATCACTCCTCCATTTTTTTTTGTAATTTTAATTGATCTTACTCCTTTAGTTGCTCGTGATTTAATAGGAAAATTTTCAATTTTGGTTCTTTTTCCATAACCATGTTCTGTAACTGTTAAAATTGTACCATGTTTTTGAGGTACAAGTAATGATACCGCTTGATCATCTTTATTAATATTAATACCCCGAATACCATATGCTGTTCGTCCCATTTTTCTTACTTCTTTTTCTGAAAAATGTACAACTTTTCCTTTTTTACTAAATAACATAATGTTATTTTTACCATTTGTAATTTCAGCTCCAATTAATTCATCTTTATTTTTTAAATGAATAGCTATAATTCCTGTAGATCTTGGTTTTTTAAAAACATTTAATGCAGTTTTTTTAACAACACCATTAGCTGTTAACATAAAAATATTTTTATTATTTTTTGTTTTATTTAAATTTATAATTGCTGTAATACGTTCTTTTTTATTTAATGGAATTAAATTAATAATGGGTTTACCTCTGGCATGTCTACTAGATTCTGGTAATTGATATACTTTAATTCTATATAGAGTACCTCTATTTGAAAAACATAATATAGTATCATGAGTATTTGTTATTAATAAAGTTTGTATATAATCTTCTTTTTTAGTTTTAGCAGCAGATTTACCTTTACCGCCTCGATGTTGTGTTTCGTAATCTGATAATGGTTGATATTTTACATATCCTGAATATGATAAAGTTACAATTACATCTTCTTTAGTAATCATATCTTCTATTTCAACTTCAGTATTATGTTCTATAATTTCTGTTTTTCTTTTATCTCCAAATTTATTTTGTATAATTATTAATTCATCTTTAATAATTTTTAACATATAATTATGATTATTTAAAATTTTTGATAATAATTGAATATGTTTTAATAATTTTTTATATTCATTAAAAATTTTTTCATTTTCTAATGTAGTTAATTTTTGTAATTTTAAATCAAGAATTGATTGTACTTGTTTTTCAGTAAATTGATATTCTATATAAGGTTTTTTATCTTTTTGTAATGTTTTATTTTTTATTTTTAAATTATTATATAATTGAGAATTAAGTTTCCATTTTTCAGATAATAATTTTTCTTTTGCAAATTTTGGTTGAACAGAATTTTTAATAATTTCAATAATTTTATTTATGTTATTTAATGCAATAGCTAGTCCTTGTAATATATGTACTTTTTTTTTTGTTTTCTTTAATTCAAATATGCTTCTTTTTGTAATAATATTTTCTCTATGTAATAAAAAACATTTTAAAATATTTTTTAATGACATTACTTTTGGTTGTCCATAATATAATGCTACCATATTTATACCAAAAGATATTTGCATTTGTGTTAATACATATAATTGATTTAATAATATTTCTTTAATTACATCTTTTTTAATTTCAATAACGATTCTCATGCCATCTTTATCTGATTCATCTCTTAAAGCATGGATTCCTTCGATTTTTTTTTCTTTTACTAATTCTGAAATTTTTGTAATTAATATAGATTTATTAACTTGATATGGTAATTCATATATTATAATAGTTTCACGTTTATTTTTAATATTTTTTTCTATTTTATGTCTAGCACGAATATAAATTTTTCCTTTACCAGTACGATATGCATTTTCGATTCCCTGATATCCACTAATAATTCCAGAAGTAGGAAAATCTGGTCCTGGTATATAATTCATTAGTTCTTTTAATGATATATTTTTATTATTAATATATGCAAGGCAAGCATTAATTACTTCATTTAAATTATGTGGTGGAATATTTGTAGCCATTCCAACTGCAATACCAGAAGAACCATTAATTAATAAATTTGGTATTTTTGTTGGTAATACCTCAGGAATTTTTTCTGTTTCATCATAATTTGGTAAAAATTTTACAGTATTTTTATCTAAATCATCTAATAATTCATGTGCTATTTTTGACATTCTTATTTCTGTATAACGCATAGCTGCTGCTGAATCACCATCTATTGATCCAAAGTTTCCTTGTCCTTCAATTAATACATATCGCAAAGAAAATGATTGAGCCATTCTGACTATTGCTTCATATACTGCTGAATCTCCATGAGGATGATATTTTCCAATTACATCACCTACAACTCGAGCAGATTTTTTATAAGGTTTATTCCAATCATTTCCTAAAATTTTCATAGCAAATAATATTCTTCTATGTACCGGTTTTAATCCATCTCTTACATCAGGTAATGCTCTTCCTACGATTACTGACATTGCATAATCAAGATAAGAAGATTTTAATTCTTTTTCAATATCAATTTGATGAATATTTTTTAAAAATTTATTCATATATTTATTTCTCATAAAGTAATATAACTGTATTTAATATAAAAATATATTATATTAAAATAATATAAAGGTATTAAAATAATATTTTTATTTTTTTATAATATTTAAAAATATCTTTTAAAATAGGATTTATATGAAAGAAACAGAAAAAAAATTAATTATTGATTTATTTAAGAAAATAAAAAATGTAGAATTACAAACACCTAATAAAGATATTGAAGCGGAAAAATTAATTAATTTTTTATTAAATAATCAAAATAATGCAGTTTATTATATGGTACAAACAATTTTAGTACAAGAAATAATTATTCAGGAATTAAATGATAAAATAAAAAAAATAGAAAATCAAACAAATAATTCTTTTTCACAATCTTCTAGTTTTTTATCTGATCATTTAAAAAATAAAATTTTAGATATGCCTATTCAAAATAATTCATTATATAATAATAAATATGATACTTATAAAAAATTTGAATCTAATATTTTAGATACTAATTATTTAAATAATAAAAATAATTATTCTGGAAGTAATACTAGTGGCGGTGGTATATCTAGTTTTCTTGGTAATGCTTTACAAACAGCAGTCGGTGTAGCAGGAGGTATGGTTGCTGGAAATATGATAACAGATTTTTTTCAAAATCATGATAAAGAACATGATATATCAAATCATGAAAATAATTCAGATCATATAGATACTAAAGATCATATTGATAATTCTATTCATAATAATTTTTTAAATCCTGATACATCAGATGATTTTAATGTAGATAATAATGTTCATGATGATAATTCTCAAGATTTAAATATAGATGATATTGATGATACAAATGATTTTAATGATAATTTTTAATATATTGTGTTATTATTTTTAATTTTTTATATTTTTTAATAAAACCAGCTTTAATATTTTGCTGGTTTTATTTTTTTTAATTATTATGATAATATTTTATTAAACCATCTTTTGATGGATGCATAGTTTTTTTTCCCTTTGTCCAATTTGCTGGACATACTTCTCCATGTTTTTCATAAAAATGTATTGCATCTATCATTCTTAACATATCTTTAATATTTCTTCCGAATGGTAAATCATTTACTACTTGATGTCTAACAATACCTTTAGTATCAATTAAAAAAGATGCTCTTAAAGAAATTCCTAATGTAGGATGAGCAATATCATAGGATTCTTGAATTTCTCCTTTAATATCTGATATTAAAGTATACTTTAATTTTCCTATTCCACCTTTTTTAATTTCAATATTTTGCCATGCTTGATGTACAAAAACTGAATCACGAGATACACCAATAATTTCTGTATTTTTATTTTTAAATTCATTATATAATTTATTAAATGAAATAATTTCTGTTGGACAAACAAATGTAAAATCCATTGGCCAAAAAAATAAAATTGCTATTTTATTTTTTATGTTTTCTTTAAAATTAAATTCATCAATAATAGATCCATCTTTTAAAATAGCTGGAGCAATAAAATTTGGTGCATATTGAGAAACTAAATTCATTTTTTTTCCTTATTAATGAATTATTTTTTATATTATAATTTAATTTTATATTATTAATTATATAATGTTTAATTATAATTATTTTTTAATAAAGAAAAAAATATTAAATATTTTATAATAAATATATTAATTACAATTAATATATTATTTTTTTTAAATATTATAAATAATGAATTTTATTTTTTATTTTTTTTATTTTTAATTAATATTATTATTTCAATTTATTAAAAATTTATTTTTTAATATTAAACTTTTGAAAAGTATTAGAAAGAGATTTTTGAATTAATTTTATTCCTTTTATAATGGAATCTTCTTTTAATAATTTTATTTTTGGTATTTCAAATATTTTATCAAATTGATTTATTATGTTAGATAATTCTTTTAAAAAATTATTTAAGTTATCATATTTAATTTTTTTTATCGTTTCTTCAGATTTTTTTTTAATATTCTCAATATTGGCTTGTATTCTTAATTTTTTTTCTTTTTTTTTTTTAATCAGATGATTTAATTTTTTTTTTAATTTATTAATTTCTTCTATATTTATTTTATTCAACATGTTATTTTATAATGTTATTAATATTAATATTGATAATTTTATTATAAATATTTTTATAGTTTATTCAATAATATATTATTATTTTTTGTTTTTTATTTAAGGAATATTCAAATAATGACAATAAAATTTAAGTCAATTGCAATTTTAGGATATCCTCGTGATTTAAATTTATTTTTAAATCATAAAATTTTATATGATTGGTTAATAAAAAAAGGATATAATGTTGTTATTGAAAAAAGTATTTCTAAATTTCTTAATTTAAAAAATCCAAATATTGCAACATTAATACAAATTGGAGAAAAATGTGAATTAGGTATTGTAATTGGTGGAGATGGAAATATGTTATGTGTTTTAAAAAAATTATTTTCTTATCCAATTAAAATTATTGGTATTAATTGTGGTAATTTAGGATTTTTAGCAGATTTAAATCCTGATGATATGATTGTAAAATTATCAGAAATTTTATCTGGTTTTTATTATATAGAAAAAAGATTTTTATTAGAAGTAAATATTTTTGATAAAAAAATAAAAAAAAAAAGTTTTGCTATTAATGAAATAGTTTTACATCCAGAAAAGATATCAAAAATGATAGAATTTGAAGTTTATATTAGTAAAAAATTTGCATTTTATCAAAGATCTGATGGAATAATTATTTCTACTCCGACTGGTTCTACTGGATATGCGCTTTCTGCTGGTGGTCCAATTTTATCATTATCTTCAAAATCAATTGTTATAGTTCCTATGTTACCTCATACATTATCTGCTCGTCCAATTGTTATTAGCAATAATGATATTATTAAATTAAAATTATTTAATTTAGAAAATAAATTAAAAATTAGTTGTGATGGTCAAGTAAAATTATCTATTTTTAATGAAAAAAAAATTTATATTTATAAAAGTAAATATTTTGTAAATTTTATTCATCCTAATAATTATCATTATTTAAATGTATTAAGAAAAAAATTAAATTGGTCAAAAAATTTTTTTTAATTTTAAATGATATTTATTATTAAATACATTTTTATTTTTTTTTAATAATTTTTAAAATATTTTATTATTTTAAATAATATATTTTATATAAAAAATTTTTTGGAGCTGGCGGGATTCGAACCCGCGTCCAAAATATTTACAACTATAGTATTACATGCTTATTCTTTTATTTTTTTTAGTATTTTAGTATAAAAGACAATACTTTTTTAAATACCTATCTCAATTTTTTTTCCATATAAGATATGAGAAATTCCTATATTGGATTTCTTTTTTTTAACCTTTAAATATTTTATTCTTTTAAAAGAATAAATAAGAATAAAAAAAGGACTTTAATAGTTTATTAAGCTGCTAAAGCGTATTGTTCTTGTTTTGCATTTATTAAATTTTCGGTTTTTATCGAGGCAACCGAACCTCGGCATGAACTAATAGTTTTCAAAAATTTTGTCGAATCCAATATCAGCCCCAAATTTAATATTTATAAAATATATATTATATTATATAATAATACTTGTAAAATATTTTTTTTATATAAATATATTAAATAATAAGGATACATATGAATTGTTTAGAAATAATAAAAAAACAAATTAAAGATAATCCAATTTTATTATATATGAAAGGTATTCCTGATTCTCCAAGTTGTGGTTATTCTGCTCGTGCAGTAGAAGCATTATCTCATTGTAAGGTACGATTTTCATATGTTGATGTTTTAGAAAATGAAAAAATTCGTTTTACATTACCTAAATATGCCAATTGGCCAACATTTCCTCAATTATGGGTTAAAGGTAAATTAATTGGTGGATGTGATATTATTATACAAATGTTAGAGAATGGAGAATTAAAAAAAATTTTAAATGATGCAATTAAATAATTTTTTTTAATTTTTTAAATTTTTATTTTTTAGGAGGCCATCCTCCTAATTTTTTCCATTTATTAATTAATGTACAAAATAAATTTGCTGTTTGTAAAGTATCATATAAAGCAGAATGTGCTTGTTGATTATCAAATGATAATCCAATAGCTTTACATGCTTTTGCTAAAACAGTTTGTCCTAAAGCTAATCCACTTAATGTTGCTGTATCAAAAGTGACAAATGGATGAAAAGGATGATTAATAATATTACATCTTTTTATAGCTTCCATGAGAAAATTATAATCAAAATTTGCATTATGAGCTACAATAATACTTTTTTTGCAATTATTATTTTTCATTTCTTGATATATGATATCAAATATACAATTTAAAGCTTCTTTTTCATGTACAGCTTGTCTTAAAGGATTAAATGGATCAATTTTATTAAATAAAAAAGAGGATGTTTCAATTAACGATCCTGGAAATGGTTTAATATGAAAATGTATTGTTTTTGCTTTTTTTAACCAACCATTTGTATCCATTTTTAATGTAACCACTGCTATTTCAACTAAAGCATGAATTTTATGATTAAATCCAGTAGTTTCAATATCTATTACTACAGGATAAAAATTTCTAAATCTTTTATTTAAATTATTATATTGAGCTTTCATTTTATTATTTTTAATTTATGAATTTAAATTATATTTTATTTGAAATAAATAATTATTATTAATATATTTTTTTGGAGTATAATATGGGTTTTCATTGTGGAATAATTGGTTTACCTAATGTAGGTAAATCAACTTTATTTAATATTTTAACTAATTCTAACATTCCAGCAAAAAATTTTCCATTTTGTACTATTAAATCTAATTTTGGTATTGCTCCAGTATTTGATGATAGATTAAATGTCATTTCAAGTATTGTTAATCCAAATAAAATTACAACTACATTTATGGAATTTGTAGATATCGCTGGATTAGTAAAAGGAGCTTCAAAAGGATTAGGATTAGGTAATCAATTTTTAGATAATATTAGAAGAACTAATTTAATTATTCATGTAGTTAGATGTTTTAATAATGATAGTATTATTCATGTACATAATAATGTAAATCCAATATATGATATTGAAATAATTAATATGGAATTAATAATATCAGATTTACAATTATGTCAAAAAGAAATATTAAAATTAAAAAAAAAAAAAGTACATAATGATAAAATTATTATTTTAGAAAATTGTATACATTTTTTACAAAATGGTAATATGTTACGAGATTTGAATTTAAGTAATATAGAATTAAAAATTATATATGATATTAATTTAATTACATTAAAACCTGTAATATATATATTTAATATTTCTGAAGATAGTAAACAAGAATCTTATTTTGATAAATTATTAAATTATATGAATAAAAGAAATAATATTTTTATTACAATAAAAATATTAGAAGAAATGCAAAATGAATATTTAAAATTAGAAAATAATAATTATTTAAATTTAGTAAAAAATGATAAATCTAAAATTAATGATATTATTCAAACAGGATATAAAATTTTAAAATTGCAAAATTTTTTTACAGTTGGAAAAAAAGAAATACGATCATGGACTATACCTATAGGTACAACAAGTATTCAAGCTGCTAAAAAAATACATACAGATTTTCAAAGAGGATTTATTCGATCTAAAATAATTAGTTATGTTGATTTTATTAAATTTAAAAATGAACATGAGTTAAAAAAATTTGGTAAAATTCGTATTGAAGGTAAAAATTATATAATACAAGATGGTGATATTATTGAATTTTTATTTAAAGTATAATTTTTTATTAGAGAAGAAAATATCATTTTCTCCTCTAAGTAATAAATAATATATTTATTATTTTAAAAATGTTTTTAATTTTTCAAAATTTGGTTTCATATAATGTGATAATATAGGTAATTTAGATGGTTTTTTGAGTTTTTTTGGTAGTTTTATTTTAATATCTAATACATTTTCAACAACATCTTTAAATTTTGATGGATGTGCTGTTCCTAAAAATAGTCCAAATTCGTCTTCTTTTACTTTTTTTTCTAATAATTGAAATGCCACTGCTGCATGTGGTTCAGAAATATATCCTATATTTTTTAATTTTAATAAAGTTTCAGTAGTAATTTGGTCTGATACACTTCCAAATCCTAATGTATTAAGATTCCATTTTTTTCTTGAAAATAATTCTTCTACTCTTGGCCAATTATTTGGTCTACTAATATCCATGGCATTAGAAATAGTAGAAATACAATTATAAGGTTTCCATTTTCTGGATTTTAAAAATCTTGGTACAGTATTATTAATATTAGTAGCTGCAATAAATGATTGAATTGGTAAACCCATAGATTTAGCTAACAATCCTGCGGTTAAATTTCCAAAATTTCCACATGGAACAGAAATAATTAATTTTTTACGATTTTCTTTTGAAAGTAAAGCGTAAGCTTCAAAAAAATAACATACTTGAGCTAATAATCGACTAATATTAATTGAATTAGCTGAATTTAAACCTGTTTTTTTTTTTAATTTTTCATCATTAAAAGCTTTTTTTACTAATTCTTGACATTCATCAAAACTTCCATTAATAGCTATTGTTGTAATATTTTCACCAAGAGTACAAAATAATGATTCTTGTAGTTTACTTATTTTTCCTTTAGGATATAATATTATTACTTTAACATTTTTGATTTTATAAAAAGCATGTGCTACAGCTGCTCCAGTATCTCCTGAAGTTGCAGTAAGTATTGTAGTAGTAATATCATTATTTTTATTTAAATGTGATATTATTTGAGCCATAAATCTAGCTCCAAAATCTTTAAATGCTAATGTTGGTCCGTGAAATAATTCTAAACAAGATATATTTTTTGTTACTGGAATAATTCTAGGTTTAGAAAAAGAGAAAGCATTATGTACGTATTTTGTTAAATCATTAATTTTAATTTCATTTCCTATAAACATAGAAAGAATTTTAATACTACGCGTTAAAAAATCCATTTCAATAATTTCTTCTAATTGATTTTTTGGTATTATAGGTAAATCGATTGGAAAAAATAATCCTTGTTTTTTTCCTAATCCCATTTTTACAGCTTTTAAAAAATCTACTTGTTCGCAATAATTTTTTAAATTATATAATTTCATATCAATTATTCTCCTATAATTCTAGTACCTTTTGTATCTAATTCACAAATATGAACAAATCCTTGATTATTTTTTAAATAATTTTTTGATAACCATTTTGATATATTTTTAGCAATAATTTCATTATTACAAATTACAAAAATTGTTGGACCTGATCCAGATATTCCAAAATTTATAGCTCCAAGATTTAATACTTGTTTTTTTATTTTTAAATAATTTGGAATTAATTGCATTCTATATGGTTCTGCTATAATATCTTTCATTAATTTTAAAGCTAATTTTGATTGTTGAGTATATGAAGCATGTATAAAACCTGCTAATAATCGACTATGTTCAATACATATTTTTTTATCATATTTTAAAGGTAAAATTGATCTAGCTGATGATGTAGATATCTTAATACCTGGCCATGCAACAATCCATATCCAATCTTTAAAAAAGGGAATTGATTGACTGATATAATTGTTTTCATTAATAATAAGTTGTAAACCTCCATAATAACATGGAGCTACATTATCATAATGAGGGTCTCCAGATATTTCACCTTCTATTACACCCATTAAATATAATAATTGTCGTGAATTCAATGGTTTATTACAAAATTTATTAATAGCAACTAATGTTGCAACAATAGAACAAGCACTAGATCCTAAACCTGATCCAATTGGCATATTTTTTTCTAAAGTAATAGAGATTAATATTTTTTTTCCAATAATTTTACAAAAATGATTCCAACATTTCCAAACAATATTTTTTTTAATATTTTTTGGTAATTGGAATGCAAATTTTCCTGTATTATTTAAATTAAAAGTATTATTTGATTTAATAGTAACAGTATCACCTAATAATTTTCCATTTTTTGGTGAAATTGCTGCACCTAATAAATCAAAACCAACATTAATATTACCAATAGAAGCAGGTGCATAAATTTTTATCATATTTAATTTCCTAATTATTATGGTAATAATTGTAATAAATCAGAAAAAATTCCAGCTGCTGTAACATTATTTCCTGCACCATATCCTTTTAATACCAATGGTATTGGTTGATAATATTTACTATATATTATTAATGCATTTTCACCATTTTTAACATTATATAAAGGATTTTTTTTATCAACTTCTGTTAATTCTACTTTACATAATCCTCCTTTTTTTATTGTTCCAATAAATCTTAATACTTTTTTATATTTTTTTGCTAATTTTATTTTGTTGTAAAAATATTCATTTAATTTTGATAATTCAGATATAAAAGTGTTTTTATCTTTTATTTTTAACATATATTTTGGTAATATTGGTATAATTTTAATATCTTCTAATTCTAATTTATATCCTGATTCTCTAGCTAATATAAGTAGTTTTCTTGCGACATCTAATCCAGATAGATCATCTTTTGGATTTGGTTCTGTAAATCCTAATTTTTTTGCCATAATAGTAGCTTCTGAAATAGATAATCCTTCTTCTAATTTTCCAAAAATAAATGATAAAGATCCAGATAATATACCTTCAAAACTAATTAATTCATCTCCTGAATCAAATAAATTTTTTAATGTTTTTATAATTGGTAATCCAGCACTAACATTAGTTTCATAAAAAAATTTTTTATTTTTTTTTATTGCAATATTTCTAATGTTTGCATATTCTTTCCAAGTATTTGTATTAGCTTTTTTATTTGGAGTTACAATATTTATATTATTTTTTAAAATATCATAATAAAAATTAGCTATTTCTTGACTTGCAGTACAATCTATAATTACGGGATTAAATAAAGAAATATTTTTTGCATATTTAATAATTTTTTTTATACAAAATTTTTTATGAGTAGTATGAAATTGTTCTTTCCAAGTGATTAGATTAATACCATCTAAATTAATTAACATTTTTTTTGAATTTGATATACTACAAATTTTAAATATTATATTTTTATTTTTTAATATTTGACTTTGTTTTTGAATTTGTTTTAATAATGCTTTTGCTACTCCTCCAATTCCAATTAAAAAAATTTCAATAATATTTATTTTATAAAATAATTTATTATGAATAATTTTAATATTTTCATGAATATTATTATTATTTGTTATTATTATAAAAGAATTTTTTGAAAATGTAGTATTTGTAGAAATAATATTTAAATTTGTATTTTTTAATGATAAAAAAATTTTTTTTTGAACATTAATATTATTATTAATATTGTTACCAACAATATTTATTAATTTTAATGTTTGATCAATATTAATTATATTAATAATATCATATATTAATTCTTTTTGTAGTTTTTTTTTTAAAATATTTTTAATTTGATCTTTATATTTTTGTATTATATAAAAATAAATTTTATTTTCTAAATAAGATGTTACATGAAATAATATTTGAATATCAAAATTTAAAAATATTGAAAATATTTTTTCAATTATAAAATTTATATTTTTAAATATATTAATTTTAATAACAATATTTACAATATTATTTAAATATGTAATACCTTTAATATTTGTAGATTGTTCTTCAAAAATATTTTGAATAATAGTTCCTGTTTTTTCTGGAAAATATGTGTTTTTAATTATACATTTTATATTTGATTTAAATAACGGAAGTATGGTTTTTGGATGTAAAATTTTGGCTCCAAATGATGATAGTTCTATAGCTTCTTGATATGAAATTGATTTTAATAATTTTGCAGTAGGAATAATTTTAGGATCTGATGTATAAATTCCATCAACATCTGTCCAAATTTCACATACTTTTGCATTTAAACAAACTGCTAAAATTGCTGCAGAATAATCAGATCCATTTCTACCTAGAGTTACTAATTCATGATTTTTATTTCCAGCAATAAATCCAGGCATCAAAATAATATGTTTATTTGGTATTTTTATTTTTTGAATATTTTTTTTTGTTTTAGAAATATTTACATCTGATTCAAAATAATCATTATTAGTAACAATATTTTTTATTGGATCAATATAAAATGTTAAATAATTTTTAGAAATTAATAATTGTTGCATAATTTTAATAGAAATTATTTCACCTTTTGAAATAATTTCTGAAAATAATTTTTTTGAATTATCATTTAATAATTTTATTTTTTTAATTTTATTTTTTAAATCATCAAATGTATTTGTAATATATTTATTAATATTATTATTAGGAAAATTATTTTGTTGTTTATTTATTCCATTACTTAATTCATAAAAAATTGTTTCTATTTTTTGAAATATATTTTTTGAGTTTTTATTAAATGTTATATTTTTATTAATTTGTTCTAAATAATTAGTTATTTTTGCAGGTGCAGATAAAACAATAGCAATATTATCATTTTTAAATTTTTTTTCAATGATTTTTGATACTTCTAAAAATTTTTTAGAATTAGATAATGATGTTCCTCCAAATTTAAGTATTCTCATTGAATTTATATTTTCCTTATTTTAAAATTTATATTTTTTATTATATTAATATTTTTTTATTATTAAAATTAAATAATTAATTTTTTTATTACATAATTTATATTATATAATTTTAATATTGATTTTAAATATTAAAAATAATTTTTTATTTTTATGATATAAATTATATTATATTTATTTTTTGTTAATAAAGGTTATTTATGATCAAAGTTATAAAATTTGCTTTAGGATTAGAATATGATGGTAGTTATTATCATGGATGGCAAAGTCAAAAATCAGGTTTTTTAAATGTACAAACAGAAGTTGAAAAAGCAATTTCTATAGTTGCAAATCATAATGTATCTATTTTTTGTGCTGGTAGAACAGATTCTAAAGTACATAGTTTTGGTCAAGTAATTCATTTTGAAACTACTGCAATTCGTAAAAATTTTTCTTGGATTTTTGGAATAAATAATTATTTACCTAAAAATATTTCTGTTAAATGGATTAAAAATGTTCCAAGTATATTTCATGCAAGATATAGTGCAGTATCTCGTTCTTATAGATATATTATTTATAATTCAAAATTTCGATCTGCATTATTTAATAATCGTGTTAATTATATTAGTAAAAAATTAAATATAAAAGAAATGTATAAAGCTAGTCAATGTATTATTGGAGAATATGATTTTACTTCTTTTAGATCTAATTATTGTCAATCTAATTCTCCATATAGAAAAATTATTAATATTAATATATTTAAATTAAAAAAATTTATTTTTATTGATATAGAGGCTGATTCTTTTTTACAATATATGGTAAGAAATATTATTGGTTGTTTAATTGATATTGGTAAGATGAAAAAAAATTTTAAATGGATAATATATGTTTTAAAAAAAAAAAATCGTTCTTTTTGTTCTTCTACTGCTAATCCTTATGGATTATATCTTTTATCAATTAAATATCCTAATTGTTTTAAAATTCCTGTATATAATTTTTAAAATTATTATAAAATACAATATTATTAAAAATAAATAATAAATCATTTTATTTTAATTGTATTTTTATATTTTATTTTATAATATAATTAATTATAAATTTTAATTTTTTATTTATAATATATTTTTATAATAAATTATATATTAATAAAATTATATGAGATTAATAATATGTTCTTAAAAATAATAAAAAAATTGTTTAATAAAAAAAATAATTATATATCAAAAGAAATCAAAAACATTGTATATAATATTAATAATTTAGAAAATTATTTTAGTAAATTAACAAATGATCAATTAAAAAAAAAACTCAATTTTTTAGAAATTGTATAAAAAATGGAAAATCATTAGATGAATTATTACCTGAAGCTTTTTCAACAGTAAGAGAAGTTAGTAAAAGAATTTTTAATATGAGACATTTTGATGTTCAATTAATGGGAGGAGTGATTTTACATCAAAATTGTATTGCTGAAATGTGTACTGGTGAAGGAAAAACTTTAACTTCAACTTTACCTGCATATTTAAATGCTTTAAGTGGAAATGGAGTTCATATAGTAACAATGAATGAATATTTAGCACAACGTGATGCTAAAAAAAATAAACCATTATTTGAATTTTTAGGATTAAAAGTTGGTATTAATTTATCAGGTATGTCTATAATAGAAAAACAAAAGGCGTATCATTCTGATATTGTTTATGGTACAAATCATGAATTTTGTTTTGATTATCTTCGTGATAATATGGTATTTTCTTCTAAAAAAAAAGTTCAAAAAACTTTACATTATGTATTAATTGATGAAGTAGATTCAATATTAATTGATGAAGCACGTACTCCATTAATTATTTCTGGGTCTTCAAAAGAAAATATTGAAGTATATAATATTTTTAATAAAATGGTTCCTTATTTTGTTAAACAAAAAACACAAAAAATAAATTATTCATCTAAAGATGGTGATTTTTTTATTGATGAGAAAAATAAACAAGTTTTTTTAACTGAAAATGGTTTAAAAAAATTTGAATTTTTATTATTAAAATTTAATTTTATTAATAAAGATCAATCTTTATATTCAACTCAAAATTTTATTTTTATTCAATATATTATTGCTGCTTTACGTGCTCATTTTATTTTTAATCGTGATATTGATTATATAATAAAAGATAATAAAATTATTATTATTGATGAACATACTGGACGAATGATGTTAGATCGAAGATGGTCAGATGGTTTACATCAAGCAATAGAAGCAAAAGAACATGTAAATATTTTAGATGAAAGTCAAACATTAGCATCAATTACTTTACAAAATTATTTTAAAATGTATAAAAAAATTTCTGGTATGACAGGAACTGCGCAAACTGAATCTTTTGAATTTCAAGTAATCTATGGTTTAAAAACAATAGTTGTACCTACAAATAATCCGATGATTCGTAAAGATTTACCTGATTTAATATATATGACTGAAAAAGAAAAAATAAATGCTATTATTGAAGATATTAAAAATTGTTTTTTAAAAAAACAACCTGTATTAGTTGGTACAACTTCAATAAAAAAATCTGAAATAATTTCTAAAAAATTATTTAATTTAGGTATTAAACATAATATTTTAAATGCTAAATCATATAAAAAAGAAGCATCTATTATTTCACAAGCTGGAAAATTAAAAGCTGTAACAATTTCTACTAATATGGCTGGAAGAGGTACAGATATTATATTAGGCGGTGTAATTAATGAAAAAATAAATAAATATAAATTAAATGATATAAAAAAAAAATGGCAGAAAGAACATAATGAAGTTATTTTATTAGGAGGCTTACATGTTATTGGAACTGAAAGACATGAATCTCGTCGTATTGATAATCAATTAAGAGGACGAACAGGACGACAAGGAGATCCTGGTTCTTCTAGATTTTATTTATCGTTAGAAGATTCATTAATACGTATTTTTATTTCAGAAAATATAAAAAAAATTATTTTAAATTTTAATTTAAAATTTGGAGAACCAATAGAACATCATTGGATCACAAGTGCAATATCATTTGCTCAAAAAAAAGTAGAAAATTATCATTTTGAAATTCGTAAACAATTAATTGAATATGATGATATTTTAAATACACAAAGAAATATTTTTTACCTTATACGAAATAATATTTTAAAAATTAAAAATATTAAATATTTTATAAAAAAAAATTTAATTGATATAATTAAAAATATTTTAGATAATTATAATAATTATCATAATGATATTATAAATTTAGAAAATATTTTTAAAAATGATTTTAATTTAATATTTTCATTTAAAAAATTATTAAAAAATAATTTATTAATTTCTAAAAAATTAATTTTAAATAAAATATATAAAAAAATACAATATAATTATAAAAAAATAGAAAAAAAAATTGGATATGATAATATTAGAAAAATTGAAAAAAAAATTATATTAAATATTTTAGATTTTTTTTGGAAAGAACATTTATTATTTATGGAATATTTACGTCAAGGAATACATTTTAGAGGATATTCGCAAAAAGATCCTAAACAAGAATATATTAAAGAATCATTTTTTATATTTTCAAATATGTTAAATATATTAAAATATGAAATTAGTTCAAATATAATAAAGAAAATATTTTATTTATGATTTTTATTTAATTTTTATTTTTGTATAAATTATTAAATATATAAAATTATCATATTATTTGGAATATAATTATGCGTATTGAAGAAGATATTAAATTAGGTTTTAAAGATGTTTTAATTGTACCTAAAAGATCTGCATTAAAAAGTCGTTCAGAAGTCAATTTATTTAGAAATATAAATTTTAAATACTCTAAATTTAATTATTTAGGAGTTCCTATTATTGCTTCAAATATGGATACTGTAGGTACATTTAGTATGGCAGTTAAATTATCAAAATTTAATATTTTAACAGCTATACATAAATATTATAGTATTCAAAATTGGAAAAATTTTATTTTTAATACATCTAAATATGTTTTTGATTATATTATGGTTTCTACAGGAATTTCAGATCAAGATTATATTAAATTAAAAATAATACTTTCATTATCATCTTTACTAAAATATATTTGTATTGATGTAGCAAATGGATATTCTGAATGTTTTTTAGATTTTGTAAAAAAAGTAAGAACAGATTTTCCAGAAAAAATAATTTGTGCTGGAAATGTAGTAACAGGAGAAATGGTAGAAGCATTAATTCTTTCTGGAGCAGATATTGTTAAAATTGGTATTGGACCAGGTTCAGTATGTACTACTCGATCCAAAACAGGAATTGGTTATCCTCAATTATCTGCAGTTATTGAATGTGCAGATGCTGCACATGGATTACATGGTCGAATTATTAGTGATGGTGGTTGTACTAATTCTGGAGATATAGCTAAAGCATTTGGCGCAGCTGCTGATTTTGTTATGTTGGGTGGAATTTTTGCAGGTCATAATGAATGTGAAGGTAATATCATAGAAGAAAATGATAAAAAATTTATGATTTTTTATGGAATGAGTTCAAAAAATGCTATGAAATTACATATGGGTAAAGTTGAAGTTTATAGAACTGATGAAGGTAAATCAGTAAAATTATTATTAAAAGGATCAGTAAACAAAACAGTGCTTGATATATTAGGAGGTTTACGATCATCTTGTACTTATGTGGGTGCAAAAAAAATACAAGAATTAACTAAACGTACTACATTTATTCGTGTTTTAGAACAAGAGAATAAAATTTTCAATAATAATCAATTATTTTAATATGTTACTTGACATGATTATTATATGAAATACTATATGTATAGAAGCTTTTAATTTTTTATTTTTTGTATTATTATAAAATTATTATTCATATAATCAATTTAACATTAATTTAAAATAAATAAAGGAATATTAAGAATGTCTAATTATTCTCAGTATGATATTGATCCTATTGAAACAATTGAATGGATAGATTCTATCGAATCAATTATTTTAAGGGAAGGAGAAGATCGTGCTAAATTTATAATACAAAAATTAATAGAAAAAATGAAAAAACATAATATAAATTATATTATCGATAATTTTGTAACAGATTATATTAATACCATACCAGTTGATCAAGAATTTAAATATCCTGGAGATTTAGATATTGAAAAAAAAATACGATCAGCTATAAGATGGAATGCTATAGTTATGGTATTACGTGCTTCAAATAAAAATTTAGAACTTGGGGGACATTTATCTTCTTTTCAATCCTCTGCTACTATTTATGAAGTTTGTTTTAATCATTTTTTTAAAGCTGCAAATAAAAATTTTGATGGTGATTTAATATATTTTCAAGGACATATTTCACCTGGAATTTATTCTAGAGCTTTTTTGGAAGGTAGATTAACTGAAGAACAAATGAATAATTTTCGTCAAGAAATTTCAGGTAATGGTTTATCTTCTTATCCTCATCCAAAACTTATGCCTAATTTTTGGCAATTTCCAACTGTTTCTATGGGTTTAAGTCCAATTAGTTCTATTTATCAAGCTAAATTTTTAAAATATCTTGAGAATAGAAATTTAAAAGATACTAAAAATAGAACAGTATATGCTTTCTTAGGTGATGGAGAAATGGATGAACCTGAATCTAAGGGTGCAATTAATATTGCTTCTAGAGAAAAATTAAATAATTTAATTTATGTAATAAATTGTAATTTACAAAGATTAGATGGTCCAGTTATAGGTAATGGTAAAATTATTAATGAATTAGAAAGTTTATTTTATGGTGCAGGTTGGGAAGTAATTAAAGTTATTTGGGGTGATCGTTGGGATTCTTTATTAAAAAAAGATTGTAGTGGTAAATTAATTAAATTAATGAATGAGACTTTAGATGGAGATTATCAAAATTTTAAATCAAAAAATGGAGCATACATTAGAAAACATTTTTTTGGAAAATATCCTGAAACATTAGAATTAGTAAAAAATATGTCTGATCAAGATATTTGGTCATTAAATCGCGGTGGACATGATCCGAAAAAAATTTTTTCTGCTTTTAAAAAAGCAAAACAATCACAAGATAAACCTGTTGTAATTTTAGTACATACAATTAAAGGTTATGGAATGGGAAATATAGCAGAAGGAAAAAATACTGCACACCAAGTTAAAAAAATGAATACAGAAGATTTAATATATTTTTGTAAACGATTCAATGTACCTATTGAAAAGAAAAATATTTCTTCTCTTCCATATATTATATTTCCTAAAAATTCTCCTGAATATATTTATTTACATCAAAAAAGAAGTCAATTAGGTGGTTATCTTCCATCTAGAATTGAAAAATTTACTGAAAATTTAATATTACCAACGTTGCAAGATTTTAAATCATTATTTTTAGAACAAAAAAGAAAAATATCTACTACTATAGTTTTTGTTCGTATATTAAATATATTATTAAATTTACCTATTTTAAAGGATCGAATTGTTCCAATTATTGCTGATGAAGCTCGAACATTTGGTATGGAAGGTTTATTTCGAAAAATTGGGATTTATAATTTTAATGGACAAAAATATATTCCTCAAGATAAAAATCAATTATCATATTATAAAGAGGATAAAAATGGTCAAATATTACAAGAAGGTATTAATGAATTAGGAGCTGCTGCATCATGGTTAGCTGCAGCTACTTCATATAGTAGTAATAATTTTCCAATGATTCCATTTTATATTTATTATTCTATGTTTGGTTTTCAAAGAATTGGAGATTTGTGTTGGGCTGCTGGTGATCAACAAGCGCGCGGTTTTTTAATTGGAGGAACATCAGGAAGAACAACTTTAAATGGAGAAGGTTTACAACATGAAGATGGTCATAGTCATATTCATTTTTTAACTGTTCCTAATTGTATTTCTTATGATCCATCATATTCTTATGAAATGGCTGTAATTATTCAAGATGGATTACAAAGAATGTATGGACCTAATCAAGAAAATATTTATTATTATATTACTACTATGAATGAAAATTATTTTATGCCTGCAATGCCTAAAAATGTTGAAGAAGGTATAAAAAAAGGAATTTATAAGTTATATTCATTAACTAACACAAAAGGAAAAGTACAATTAATGGGTTCAGGAGCAATATTAAGAAGTGTAAGACAAGCAGCTGATATTTTATATAAAAATTATCAAATTGGTTCTGATGTTTATAGTGTCACATCTTTTACAGAATTAGCAAGAGATGGACAAGATTGTGAGAGATGGAATATGTTAAATCCAGATAAAAAATCTAAAATTCCTTATATTACAAAAATTATGAATTCTGCTCCTGCTGTTGCTGTTACTGATTATATGAAAATTTTTGCTGATCAAGTACGAAATTATATTCCTGCTATAAAATATCGTGTTTTAGGAACTGATGGTTTTGGACGTTCTGATAGTCGTGAAAATTTACGTAATTATTTTGAAATAAGTTCTCATTATATTGTTATTGCTGCATTAACAGAATTATTAAATTGTAATATAATAGATAAAAAAATTATTCTTGATGCAATATTAAAATTTAATATTGATATAAGAAAAATTAATCCACGTTTAGCATAAGAGGTTAAATTTAGTGGATACTGAAATTAAAATTCCAGATATTGGTATAGATCATGCTGAAATAGTAGATATTTTAGTCAGCGTTAATGATATCATTAAAAAAGAACAAAGTGTGATTGTTATAGAAGGTGAAAAAGCTTCTATGGAGATTCCGTCTCCTTATGAAGGTAAAATAAAAGAAATTAAAGTAAAGGTTTCTGATATTGTACAAAAAGATTCTGTTATTATGATAATAGAAAATATTAATAATTCTATTATTAATCAAGATGCATCTAATTGTGTCGTTAATGAATCTTTAGAATTAAATAATACTAATTATATAATACATGCTTCACCTTTAATTAGAAGATTATCACGTTCTTTAAATATTGATTTGAAGAATATTTCTGGAAGTGGTAGAAAAAATCGA
Organism: Buchnera aphidicola (Therioaphis trifolii); assembly: GCF_005080705.1. Classification (NCBI taxonomy): domain Bacteria; kingdom Pseudomonadati; phylum Pseudomonadota; class Gammaproteobacteria; order Enterobacterales; family Erwiniaceae; genus Buchnera; species Buchnera aphidicola. The sequence goes on from NZ_CP032996.1 coordinate 160,661, forward strand.
ATTATTAAACAAGATATTGATAAATATATTAAAAATATTAGTAAAAATAATATTTCAAGTACATTTAATAATAATAATAATAATATTTCAAAAAATTTTGATTTTAGTAAATTTGGTTCAGTTGAAATAATTAAATTAAATAAAATAAAAAAAATATCTGGAAAATTATTATCAAAAAATTGGACTACTATTCCTCATGTTACACAATTTGATGAAGTAGATATTACCGATTTAGAAAACTTTAGAATTAAATATAATAAAACTATAAATCATAAAAAAAATAATAAATTAACATTATTAACTTTTATTATTAAAGCAGTTTCTAAAGGATTAGAAAAATTTCCTTACTTCAATAGTTCGATTTCTATAGAAGATGAGATAATTTTTTTAAAAAAATATATTAATATTGGTATAGCAGTTAATACTATTCATGGATTACTTGTTCCTGTTATAAAACATGTTAATAAAAAAACATTATCTGATATTGCTATTGAAATATTAGAAAAATCTAATCAAGCCCGTAAAGGTGAATTAAAAATATCTGATTTACAAGGAGGGTGTTTTACTATTTCTAGTTTAGGTGGTATTGGAGGTATAAATTTTACTCCAATTATTAATTCTTCTGAAGCAGCAATTTTAGGAGTTTCTAAATTTACTTATAAGCCAGTTTGGAATGGAACATCATTTATACCAAAATTAATTTTACCGCTTTCTTTATCTTATGATCATCGTATTATTGATGGCGTAGAAGGTGCACAATTTATTACATTTATTAATACATTATTATCTGATATTAGATTATTATTAATATAATTTTTTTAAATTTTTTTAATAATTTAATATTTAATTTTATAATTATATTTATATTAATATAATATATTTTATTATTTTATTTTTAAGGGTGAAAATGATTCGAGATATTCATATTCAAGTATTAGTTCTTGGATCCGGTCCTGCAGGATATTCAGCAGCTTTTCGTAGTGCTGATTTAGGATTAAGTACAATTTTAGTTGAAAAATATAATCAATTAGGTGGTGTTTGTTTAAATGTTGGTTGTATTCCATCAAAATTTTTATTACATATTGCTAAAGTAATTAAAGAATCACAAGAAATATCTAAACAAGGTGTTGTTTTTAGTGATCCAAAAATTGATTTTAATTTAATAAAAAAAAATAAAGATAAAATAATTAATACTTTATCTAATGGATTAAAATCACTATCAAAAATGAGAAAAGTAGATATTATAAATGGAATAGGTACTTTTATAGATTCAAAAACAGTATTAGTAAAAAATAATAAAGAAAATATACATATTCATTTTCAAGATGTAATTATTGCTACTGGATCTAAACCTATTACATTACCTAATATACCTAATGATTCTAATTATATTTGGAATTCCACTCAAGCATTATCTCTTAATACTATTCCAAAAAAATTATTAATCATTGGGTCAGGAATTATTGGTTTAGAAATGGCTACTTTTTATAGTGCAATTGGTTCAAAAGTTGATGTTATTGATCGGTGTGATCAAGTTTTACCATTTTTAGATCAAGATATTATTAAAATATTTTTAAAAGAAATAAAAAATAATTTTAATATTTTATTAGGAACTAATATTGATAATATCTTTGTAAAAGATAATCAAGTTTTTGTTACTTTATCTAATAAAATTAATAAAGAAAAAAAAATATATGATGCTATATTAATAGCAGTTGGAAGAATTCCAAATATAAAAGAATTATCATTAGATAAGATTGGAGTTATCGTTGATAAAAATAACTTTATTATAGTAGATGATCAATTTAAAACTAACATTCCTAATATTTATGCTATTGGTGATGTTATTGGTCAACCAATGCTAGCTCATAAAGGAATCCATCAAGGTCATATTGTTTCAGAAGTTATTTCTGGTTATAAACATTATTTTGATCCTATTGCAATCCCATCAGTAGCTTATACTGATCCTGAAATTGCATGGGTAGGTATACATGAAAATGAAGCAATTAAAAGAAATATAAATTATGAAGTTGCAACATTTCCCTGGAATGCTTCTGGACGTGCAATTGTTTCAAATTGTTCAAATGGTATAACTAAATTAATTATTAATAAAGATAATCGTAAAGTTATTGGAGGAATACTTGTTGGTAGACAAGCAGGTGAATTATTATCTGAAATTACATTAGCTATTGAAATGGGTTGTGATATAGAAGATATTTCATTAACTATTCATCCTCATCCAACATTATGTGAATCAATTGGTTTAACAGCACAAATTTTACAAGGTACTGTTACAGATTTAATGAATTTAAAAATTTAATTTAATATTTTAATTTGAAATAATTATATTATATAATAAAGAATTATTTGTAATTTTATTCAAATAATTCTTTATAATATTTTATACAATTATTTTATTTTCATATATTCAATTATTTAATATAAAATAATAAAATATTATTATATATTTTATTTATTATAATAAATTTAAAATTTTTTAAGTTAAATATATTATTTATATTATTAATAATTTTCATTTTTAACATTTTATTTTAATATAAATTATATTATATACCAAAAGATGAACCACAACTACATGTTGTTTTTGCATTTGGATTATATACTATAAATTTTGATCCTGATAATGTTTCTTGATAATCAATTATTCCTCCATTAATATAATGTAAACTAATAGCATCGATAATAATATTAAAATTTTTTTTTATTATGATATCATTTTTATTAATTTTATTATCTATTTTAAATTGATATTGAAATCCATTACATCCCCCACCAATAATATATATTCGAAATTTTAATGTTTGATTTTTTTTTATTAATTTTAAAATTTTATAATTTGCTGATTGAGTAAATTTTATTTTTAAATTTATTGAATTTATCATATTTTAAATTTTTTCATTTTTTGAGAATATTATTTTTTCTTAAAAAAGACGGAATATCTAAATAATTTGATTTTATTTTTTTAATTTCTATATTTTTTTGATTATTTTTTTTTATCCCTAAATTGAAATTTTGATATCGATAGTCTGTTGATTTTTTTTCTTTATTAGAAATATTTTTATTTGAAAAAATATTATTTTTATTTTGATTTTCTGATCCAATACCAGTAGCAACTACTGTAACTCGTAATGAATCATTCATATCAGGATCAAGAGATGTTCCAATAACTACAGTCGCATTATCTGATGAAAATGATCTTACAGTATTACCTACAGTTTCAAATTCATCTAATCTTAAATCTATTCCAGCTGTAATATTAACTAAAACTCCTCTTGCTCCTGATAAATCAATATCTTCTAATAATGGGCTAGAAATAGCAATTTCTGATGCTTCTTCTGCTCTATTATCTCCAGAAGATAATCCTGTTCCCATCATTGCATAACCCATTTCAGACATTACTGTTCTAACATCAGCAAAATCTACATTCATTAATCCAGGTTTAGTAATTAATTCTGCAATTCCCTGAACAGCACCTCTAAGTACATTATTTGCTGCACTAAATGCATCTAAAAGAGAAATACCTCGATTTAATACTTTTAATAATTTATCATTTGGTATTATAATAAGAGAATCAACATATTTAGATAATTCTAGAATACCTTGATCAGCAAATATCATTCTTTTTTTTCCTTCAAAAATAAATGGTTTAGTAATTACAGCTACTGTTAAGATACCCATTTCTTTTGCAATAGATGCAACTACTGGAGCAGCTCCAGTTCCAGTTCCTCCCCCCATTCCAGCAGCTATAAATACCATATCTGCTCCTTCTAATGCAGCATTAATTGTTTCACGATCTTCTTCTGCAGCATGTTTACCAATTTCTGGATTTGATCCAGCTCCTAAACCTTTTGTAATATTACTTCCAATTTGAATTGTTTGCCCTACTTCAATTTTTTTTAATGCTTGAGCATCAGTATTTATTGCAAAAAATTCTACTCCTTCTATTTTTTCTCTTACCATATGTTCTACAGCATTTCCACCTCCACCTCCAATTCCTAATACTTTAATTATTGCATCATTACTTAATTCAATGGGTTCAAACATAAAATTATCCTATTATTTTTTTAATCCAATTTTGAAGATAATAAAACCATTTTTTTAATATTTTTTTTTTATTTATATTTTTTTTTTTTTTATAATATATTTCTAATCCGTACTTTAATAATCCTATTACTGTTGAATAACTAGGATCAATAATATGATCATTGTATGTTTTAATTTGAATTGGATTTGCAATTCGAATTTTCATATTAAAAATTTTTTTTGCAAGAATTTTTAATGATGTTATTTTTGCTCCTCCTCCTGTTAAAACAATTCCTGATCCAATAATATGCGGTTTTCCTAAATTATGTAATTTTTTTTGTATTTTAAGAATAATATTTTTAATAATATTTAATAGTTCTGAATATCTTGATTCAATAACTTCTATTAAAATATTTTTTTGAATTTTTTTTGTACTAATACCATAAAGATTTGATATTTCAATTAATTCTGATGCTGTAAGAGATGAAAATATAATTGATCCATATTTTTTTTTAATTATTTCAGCGTTTCGAAAAGATGTATTAAATGCATATGCTATATCATTAGTAACAGTATTACCTGCATATGGTATAACTTCACTATGTTGAATAGATCCATTAATATATATTACAATATTAATATTTCCACTACCTATATCAATAACACAAACACCAGATTTTTTTTCTTCTATAGTTAATATTGCTTTACTTGATGCTAATCCAGAAAATATAATTTTTTTTATTTTAAGATTACATTCTTGAATAGCTTTAATTAAATTTTTTTTTAAAGTATTTTTATAAGTAATAAGATGTATATTGACTTGCATTCTATAACCAGATAATCCAATTGGATTTTTTATTCCATGATTTTGATCAATAGAATATTCTTGAGGTATAATATGTAATATATTATAATCATGATTTAATTTAATAGATTTTGCTGTATATATAGCATATTTTATATCACTTTCTGTAACTTCATTTTTATTAATGGGTACGATACCAATTTCATTTTTACATTTTATATATTGATTTGAAAAAGCTAAATATATTGATTTAATATTACATTCTGCAATAATTTCAGCTTCATGTATAACTTGTTTTATACAAGAAATAACAGATTTTAAATTATTTATATTTCCTTTATCTATTCCTTTAGAAGGACATTGTCCTATTCCAATAATATGTATCATATTATTAGATAATATTTCTCCTACTAAAACAACTATTTTAGTTGTTCCTATTTCTAAACCAGCAATTAATATTTTATTTTTATTGTTTATCATGATATCTTTAACCTATTTATAATGTAAAATATGTAATATATTTCATATTAATAATATTATTTATAATATTAATATTAAAATATTTTTAAATATATTAATTATATTAATAATAAAATTTTTTATTTAAAAAAATATTTTATTTTATTTTTTAATATTTTGTGATTTAAATGTAGCTGTTCTTAAAATAGCACTTCTAGATTTAATATTTTTTTTAATTTCTTTTAAGCTTGGAAAGATTCTATGAATATTTTTAAATTTTATATTATACATTTTTTTAATTTGGTTTTCTGATATAGGTAATCCAACTGGAATATTAGGTATTTTATTATATTTATTAATAAATCTTTTAACTATACGATCTTCTAAAGAATGAAAACTAATAATTGATATTTTACCTTTATGATTTAAGAAATTTAATGATTTTTTTAAAAATATATTTAATTCATCTAATTCTTTATTAATAAAAATACGAATTGCTTGAAAACTTTTAGTTGCTGGGTGTTTATTTTTTCTTGGTACTATAGATTCAATAATTTGTGATAATTCTTTTGTTGTAGATATTAATTTTTTTTTTTTAATTATAGAAATTTTATGAGCAATTTTTTTTGCAAATCTTTCTTCTCCAAAATTTTTTAAAACATAATAAATATCTTTTGTATTACTGGAATTAATCCATTTAAATGCTGAGATTTTATCATTTGGATTCATACGCATATCTAATGGACCATCTAAATAAAAAGAAAAACCCCTTTTTTTAGACATAATTTGTAGTGATGAAATTCCTAAATCCAATATCATTCCATCAATTTTATTTTTTAAATTATATTTTTTTAATAATATATCTATATTAGAAAAATTTCCATGAATGATATAAAATCTAGGATCTGATATTTTTTTACCTATTTCAATGGATTGAGGATCTCTATCAATTGCATATAATTTTCCATGTTTTCCTAATTTTTTTAAAATTTCTTTAGAATGTCCCCCGCATCCAAATGTTCCATCAAAATATATACCATTTTTTTTTATTTTTAAAGAATTTATTGATTCATTTAATAAAACTGTTTCATGTATTTTTTTATTCATAATACTATTATCTTATAAATTATAAATATATTATTTAAAAATTAAAATTTTGTTGATTCTTTTATTATTCCAATTATTCCTGATCTTGATATTTCAATAATTTTAGATATTTTTTTAATAATATTTAAAAAATTATTAATTTTTTTACTAGAACCAATAATTTCAATTATATATATATTAGATGTTATATCTATAATTTTTGAATTAAAAACATCAATTATAAGTTTTAATTGTTTAGATATATATCCTGAATTTTTTATTTTAATTAATGCAATTTCTCTTTCTATATAATTATTTTGATTAATTTGAATAACTTTTAATACATTAATTAATTTATGCAATTGTTTTTCAATTTGTTCAATTGTTTTTTTATCTCCATTAGTTTGTATTGTCATACTAGAAAGTGTTGTATCTTCTGTTGGAGATACCGTAATACTTTCTATATTATATCCTCGTTGTGAAAATAATCCTATTACTCTTGATAAAGAACCTGGTTCATTTTCTAATAGTATTAATAATATATGTTTCATATTATGTATTTCCTAATTTTCTTAATCTCATTTTATTCATTCCTCCACCTTTTATTTGCATAGGATAGACATTTTCTAAAGGATCAACTATAATATCTACAAATACTAAATATCCATATAATAATTTTTTTATAGCTTTTTTTAATTTTTTTTCTACTTCATTATTATTTTTAATAGAAATTCCAATATGTCCATATGATTCGGATAATTTAATAAAATTAGGTAATGATTTCATATATGAATGTGAATGTCTGCCTTTATAAATTATATCCTGCCATTGTTTTACCATTCCTAAAGCATTATTATTTAAATTTAATATTAATATTGGTAATTTATATTGCACCGCTGTTGATAATTCCTGTATATTCATTTGTATACTTCCATCTCCTGTTATACAAATAACAATTTCATTTGGAAATGCTAATTTGACACCTAAAGCTGCTGGTAATCCAAATCCCATTGTTCCTAATCCACCTGAATTAATCCATCTTCTTGGTTGATTAAATAAATAATATAATGCTGTAAACATTTGGTGCTGTCCAACATCTGAAGTAATATATACTTCTCCTTTTGTTAAATTCCATAAAGTTTCTATTACATATTGTGGTTTAATTTTTATATGTTTTTTATTATATTGTAAACTATTGATTTTTCTCCATATTTTTATATTATCCCACCATTTTTTTAAATTATTTGAAATAATAGTATTTTTTTTTTTATTTAATATTGTGAGTATATTTTTTAGAATTTTTTTTGCATCACCTACAATTGGTACATCTGCTTTTATAGTTTTTGATATTGAAGTTGGATCAATATCAATATGTAAAATTTTTGCATTTGGACAATATTTTTTTAAATTATTTGTTGTACGATCATCAAAACGTACTCCAATAGCAAAAATTACATCAGAATGATGCATAGCCATATTTGCTTCATAAGTTCCATGCATACCTAACATATGTAAATTTTGAGGATGTTTTCCTGGAAATGCACCTAATGCCATTAAAGAAGTAGTTACTGGAATATTTAAAATTTCTGCTATTTTAGTTATTTCTTTAGTACTATTAGAAGAAATTATACCTCCACCTATATAAATAATTGGTTTTTTTGCATTCATTAAAATTTGTATTATTTTTTTAATTTGTCCTTTATGTCCTTTTACAGTAGGATTATAAGCTCTAATATAAATATTTTTAGGCCAATGATATATTTTTTTATTATTTTGATTTAAAATATTTTTTGGTAAATCTATTACAATTGGTCCTGGTCGGCCTGTAGAAGCTAACCAAAATGATTTTTTAAATATTATTGGAATATCTTCAGTTTTTTGAACTAAAAAACTATGTTTAACAATAGGTCTAGAAATTCCTAACATATCACATTCTTGGAATGCATCATATCCAATTAATGACGCATCTACTTGTCCAGAAATAATTACCATAGGAATAGAATCCATATAAGCTGTTGCAATTCCTGTAATAGCATTTGTTGCTCCTGGTCCAGATGTAACTAAAACAACTCCTATTTTTCCTGTTGCTCTAGCATATCCATCTGCCATATGCGTAGCACCTTGTTCATGTCGTACTAATATATGTTTAATGAATTTATTATCTTTTAATGCATCATAAATATCTAAAACAGCTCCTCCAGGATAACCAAAAATATATTCTATTCCTTGATCAATTAATGAATGAATGACCATTTCTGATCCTGATAATAATTTCATTATTTTTCCTTAATTTTTATAAATAAATATTCTTTTATTTTAAATATATTATATTAATAATTATCTTAATATAATCTGTATAATATGTTCAGATCCATATTTTTTTTGGATCTGAATTCTTTTTTTTAAATTATTTAATATCGCGTAATAATTGATTGATTCCTACTTTTTTTAATGTTTTTTCATCTACTTTTTTTACAATTACTGCACAATATAAATTATATTTTTTATTTTTTGATGGTAAAGTTCCAGAAACAACAACTGAACCAGATGGAATTCTTCCATAAGTAATTTCATCGGTTTCTCTATTATAAATTTTTGTACTTTGTCCAATGTATACACCCATAGAAATTACTGATCCTTTTTCTATAATTACCCCTTCTACAATTTCTGATCTTGCTCCAATAAAACAATTATCTTCAATAATAGTTGGATTATTTTGTATTGGTTCTAATACTCCTCCTATTCCAACTCCTCCAGAGATATGAACATTTTTTCCAATATGTGCACATGAACCAATAGTAGCCCATGTATCAATCATAGTATTTTCATCAATATATGCTCCAATATTGACATAACAAGGCATTAATACACTGTTTTTGCCAATAAAAGATCCTTTTCTTATTGTTGCTGGAGGTACAATTCGAATATTATTTTTTTTTATTTTATCTTTTTGAATATTTTTATATTTTAAATCAATTTTATCATAAAAATTATTTTTTATTCCAGGAATAATTTTATTTTTTTTAATACAAAAATATAATAAAATAGCTTTTTTTAACCATTGATTTGTGATCCAATTATTGGATATTTTTTCTGATATTTTTAGTATTCCGCAATCAAGTAAATGAATTGTTTCTTCTATTGCATTGTAAATATTAATATCAATATTTTTATTATTTATTTTATCTTTTATTTTAAATGTTTCATTAATAATATTTTTTAATTTTTCCATAAATATTAATTTTTTCCTATTAAATTATTTATTTAAATATAAATAATAAATTTTTATTATTTATAAATTAATATATATTTTTTTTATTTTTTCACTTATTCTTTTTGTTAAAATTTCACATCCGTTTTGAGTAATTAAAATAGTATGTTCATATTGTGCTGATAAACAATTATCTTTAGTACAAACAGTCCAATGATCATCCATACAAAACACTTCTTGACTTCCAGCATTAATAATTGGTTCAATAGTAAATATCATGCCTTTTTTTAAAATGATATTATCATCATAATTATCATAATGTAAAATATTAGGTTTTTCATGAAAATTCATTCCAATACCATGTCCACAATATTCTTTTACAATAGAAAAAGGTGTTTTTTTAATATAATTTTCTATAGTTTTACCAATAACATTTAATGGTAATCCTGGTTTTATTACTGAAAATGTAATATATAAACTTTTTTTTGCTACTTGACATAATTTTTTTGCTATTTTATTTGTTTTTCCAACAATAAACATTTTTGAAGTATCAGCATAGTACTTATTTTTTATAATTGTAATATCAATATTTACAATATCTCCATTTTTTAATTTTCTTTCATTTGGTATTCCATGACATACCACTTCATTAACAGAAATACAAGTTGATTTAGGAAATCCATTATATCCTAAACAACCTGAAATAGCTTTTTGTTCTTTAGTAATATAATTATGACAAATACGATCTAATTCTGAAGTTGTAATATCTGAAACAACATATGGTTTAATTTTTTGTAATACTTCACTAGCTAAATATCCAGATATTCTCATTTTTTCAATTTCTTGATTATTTTTTATATAAATATTCATTTTTATTTTATTTAAGTTATGATTAATAAAAAAATAATAATTTATTTTTTTACAATAAAATTAGTATTTTATATTTAAAAATTTTTATTATATTAATTAATATTTTAATAAAATTAAATATATTATATAATAGTATTTTATAATATTTTTCTATAATATATTATATTTTTTATATAAAATATATAATATTATTTTTTAAATAATTAATTAAAATAAAAAAATTTAAAAATTTATGAGGTAATAATTTTGAATATAATTACTGTTAATGATATGATAAAAGCTGGTGTACATTTTGGACATCAAACTCGATATTGGAATCCTAAAATGAAACCATTTATTTTTGGAGAACGTAATAATATACATATTATTAATTTAGAAAAAACTATTTCTATGTTTAATACTGCATTATTAGAATTACGAAAAATTTTTTTAAAAAAAAAAAAAATATTATTTATTGGAACTAAAAAATCTGCTAGTGAAATGATTAAAAAAGTAGCAATACGTTGTAATCAATTTTATGTTAATAAAAGATGGTTAGGAGGAATGTTAACTAATTGGAAAACTGTACGTCAATCTATTCAAAGATTAAAAGAATTAGAAATTCAAATAAAAGATGGAACATTATCTAAATTAACTAAAAAAGAGGGTTTATTAAGAACAAAAGAATTATTAAGATTAGAAAATAGTTTAGGAGGTATTAAAAATATGGGTAGTTTACCTGATGTTCTTTTTATCATTGATGCCCATCATGAACGTATTGCTATTAAAGAAGCAAATAATTTAGGAATTCCTATTTTTTCTATTGTCGATACTAATTCTGATCCAGATGGTATAGATTTTGTAATTCCAGGAAATGATGATGCTATTCGTGCTGTAAATTTATATTTAAATACTATAATAAAATTTATATTTAAAAATAATGTTTAAAATATAATATAAATTAATAAAATTAAATATCAAATTTTAATAATTTATATTAATTTAATTAATTAACTTTTTTATTTTTAAATTAAGGAATCAATAATGCATATTAATTCTGAACTTATAAAAAAATTAAGATTAAAATCAGGAATTGGTATTATGGAATGTAAAAAAGCATTATTATTAGCTAATGGAGATATTCAAAAAGCAATTTTTATTTTAAAAAAAAATGGAAATATTAAAGCAGAAAATAAAATTAAAAATATTGCATTAAGAGGTATAATTTCAACATCTATAAATAATGGATATTCTTGTATTTTAGAATTAAATTGTGAAACTGATTTTGTAGAAAAACATATTGATTTTATTAAATTTTCAAAAGAAATATTATTAATAGCATATAATCAACAAATTAAAGATTTATTAAATTTAAGAAAAATATTTGAAGAACAAAGAATTATGTTAGTTTCTAAATTTAGTGAAAATATTATTATTCGTAGATTTCAAGCTTTTTTTAGTAATAAAATTACTTCTTATGTTCATAGAAATAGAATTGGTGTATTAGTAGAATCAAATTTTAAAAATAAAGATAATATTAAAAAAATTGCTATGCATATTGCAGCTAATAATCCAGATTATTTAAGTCGTAATGATATTCCAAGTGAAGTTATTAAAAAAGAAAAAAAAATACAATTAGAAATAGCTTTATCTTCAGGTAAACCTTTATCTATAGCAAAAAAAATAGTTGATGGAAGGATGGAAAAATTTTTTAAAAAAATATGTTTATTAGAACAACAATGTGTTTTTAATATTGAAAAAAAAATTAAAGATTTCATTTTTGAAAATAATGGAAAAATTTTTAATTTTATTCGTTTTGAATTAGGTGAAGAATTTTAAAAAATATTTTATAATATAATAATATAATTTTAAAAATAAAATTGTGATATTAAAAATGAAATTTATATATAAACGTATTTTATTTAAAATTAGTGGAGAAGTTATTAAAAATATTAATAATAAAAAATTTCAGAATTCTATTATTTTTAATATTATTAAAGATATTAAATATTTAATTAAACATGGTATTGAAATTAGTATTATAATTGGTGGAGGTAATTTATTTAGAGGATCTGAATTAACTAAAATCGGTATTAATAGAATTACAGCTGATTATATTGGAATATTATCAACTGTAATTAATGGATTATTTTTAAAAGATTTATTTAATAAATATAATATTTCTGTATGTTTAATGTCTTCTAATATTGTCAATGATGTATGTGAAAAATATAATTTAGAAAAAGCTATAAATTTATTATCTAATTCTGTTGTTGTAATTTTTTGCGGGGGTTTTGGTTATCCATTTTTTACAACAGATTCAGCTGCATGTTTAAGAGCAATTGAAACGTGTTCTGATATTATTTTAAAAGGTACTCAAGTCAATGGTGTATATTCTAAAGATCCCAAAAATTATAAAAATGCTATTTTATATGATAAATTAAATTATCAAGATGTTTTAAAAAATGAATTTAAAATTATGGATTTAACAGCATTTATATTAGCTAGAGATCATAATATTCCAATTTGTATTTTTAATATTTATAATAAAAAGGCTTTAATACGTATTTTATTTGGAGAAAAAGAAGGCACAATAATTCATAATAATATTTAAATATGTTATTATTTTTTTATTATATATAATATATTTATTTAAAATTTTTATTTGGATGAATATATGGAATATGATATTATTAAAAATATAAAACTTCGTATGGAAAAATGTATAGAAAAATTTAATATTAATATTAATAATATTCGTGTTGGTCGTATTTCTACTAAATTATTAGATAAAATTAAAATAGAATATTATGGTGTGAAAAAAAAAATAAAAGAATTATCAAATATTACAATTGAAAATTCTAATACATTAAAAATAACTGTATTTGATAAAAATATTATTCGAGAAATTGAAAAAAAAATATTTCATTCAAATTTAGGTGTAACTCCAATAGTAAATAATAACTTTATTAAAATTATTGTACCTCCAATTACAGAAGAAAGGAGAAAAAAAATTGTTAAAGACATTCAAATAGAATCGGAATATACTCGTATTAATATTAGAAATATTCGTCGAGATGCAAATAATTTTTTAAAAAAATCAGTAAAGAATAAAACTATTAATATAGATATAGAATATAATATTCAAAATGAAATACAAAATTTAACAAATTATTATATTAATAAAATTAATTCTTTATTAAGTAAAAAAGAATTAGAAATTATGAAAATATAAAATAAAAATATTTATTATATTATTTTTTAAAATTTTTTATTAATTTAAATGTAAAGTGAAAATTTTTATGATAAGATTTATATTTCTATTTTATTTATTTTTTTGTAATACAATTAGTATTTCTGAAGCTAATATTAAAATTAAAACAATACATAATATAAATTTAAAAAAAATATATCATTTAAATAAATATAATACTGTTAAAAATATTAATATTAAAAAAAATTTATTAAATAAGATTCATGATACAAATTTAAAATTATCATCTAAAAATATTTTAAATAATACAATAAAAACAAATCTAAACAATAATAATTCATTATTTATATTAGAAAATGATCCAATTATTTCAAATATTTCTTGTTTTGGAAATCATGAGATTAATAAACATACAATTTTAAATCAATGTAAATTTTTAGGATTTAAAGTTCATAGTATGTTAAATAAAAAATTAATAAATCAATTACAAAATAATTTAAAAAATATTTATAATAATATTGGTTTATATGATGCAAAAATTAATATTGATTATGAATTTATAAAATATAATTCAGTCATTTTAAAAATTAATATATTTGAAGGAAATTACAGAATATTACAAGATATTCATATTTTTGGGAATAAATTATTTTCAAAAAATTTTATTATTTCATTATTTCAATCCTATCCAAATTATTTTCAAAGAAAAATATTTAATAATAATACATATGATAATGATATTTTTCAGATGGATTTAAAAAAATTAAAACATTTTTATTATGAAAATGGATATGTTAATTTTAAAATTAAAAAAGTTAATTTTGTATTATCAAAAAATAAACGTGATTTATCAATAAATATTATTATTGATGAAGGTCATCAATATAATATATCTTCTATAATTTTTCATGGAGATTTTGAAAATTATACAAATAAAATTTATGATCAATTATCAAATATAAAAATACATGATAAATATAATTTATATGATATTCAAAATTTTAAAAATAAATTAAAAATTTATTTTTTAAATCATGGTTTTTTAAAATTTAATATCAATACTTGTTCTATTTTAAATAAAAAAAATAAATCTATAATTTTACATATTTATATTAATTTAGGACCAAGATTTACTGTTAATAAAATTGAAATTAAAGGAAATAAATTTACTAAAGATAAAATATTAAATAATTTTATTAAAGATATATCATTAGGTTCATATGTAAATTTACCATTATTAAAACAAATAAAATGTGATATTGAAAATTCTGGATATATAAGAAATGTTGTTGTTGATATTAATCCATCAAAACATTTTTCAGATAAAATAGATATTATATATAAAATTAAAGAAAAAAAATTGAATGATATTAATACAGATGTAGGATATAATATTTTTAATGGAATAAATATTAATTTAAAATTACAACATAATAATTATTTAGGTTACGGAATTCAAACAATAGTTAATACTTTTCATAATAATGATGAAAATTCTATTGATTTATCATTAAAATATCCAAACATTTTTAAAAATGTTACTTTAAATAATCGTATTTTTTATCATCTTGAGAAAAGTAAAGATAATAAATTTTATTATTTAATGAATCAAAATTATGGTTCAGAAACAGGTTTAAAATTTCAAAATTTTAAAAATCATATTATGAATGTAAGTTTAAATTATAATAAAGAAAATTTTTTACATTTAGGTAATTCTTTTTTTTCTTGGAAAGATTTCCGATTTATAAAAATGAATAATAATAATAATAATCAAGTTATTTTAAATAAAAATAATTCTAATACTATAATTTTATATTCATGGTTATATAATACTTTACCTAATGTAAATTTTCCAAAATCTGGTAGTTCAGTATCTGTTGAAGGAAAGTTATTCTTTAACAAATATTTTAAAAATTTTCATAAAGAGGTATTTTCTTTAGAAAATTATAGTTCTATATTTAAAAATTTAGGATGTACTTTAAAAACTCGTATTCATGTTGGTATAGAATCTTCGTTGAACATAAATGATATTCCAAATTATGAACGTTTTTACATGGAAGGAGAAAATAATATAAGAGGGTTTATTAATAATAGTATTAAACCTGAAATTTCATGTGTAGATAAAAATGATAATGTAAATGATAATACATCTAATTTAGTAAAATTAAATCATAAAATAGGTGGTAATAGTTTTATTATTAGTAAAATTGATTTAATAATACCAAATTTATTTATTTTAAAAAATTATAATAATTTTTTACAAACTTCTTTATTTTTTGATTGTGGAAATATTTGGAATGTACATTGGAATGATTCTATATATAATGTATTTCATAATATTAAAAATATCAATATTATTAATAATGTACGTGCTTCAACAGGAATTGAAACTATTATAATGTCTCCAATTGGACCTTTAAAATTTTCATATTCATATCCTATATTATATGAATTAACAGATTTATTAAAAAATTTTCAATTTAATATTTATAATAATTAATATTTAAAATTAATTTTATTAAAATAACATTATTTTAAATGAATATTATATATAAATTTATGAAAAATATTTTAAAATTTATACCACAAAGATATCCATTTTTATTAATTGATCGTATTCAATGTTGTAATAATAAAAATACTATTAAAGTAATTAAAAATATTACTTTAAATGATCCCCTCTTACAAGGACATTCCCCTGATAAATTTATTTTTCCAGGGGTATTAATATTAGAATCAATTTTACAGTCTTCTATAATTTTAGCATCAATTAATCATCCCGAAAATAAAAATTCAAATGGTTTTTATTGTGTTAATAAAATATATTCAGTAAAATTTAAAAAATTTGTTTTACCTGGAGATCAATTAATAATAAAAGTAAAACTATTAAAAGAATATAAAAAATTTATTTTTTTTAAAGGTACTGTTTTTGTTGAAAATAATTTTATTTGTTGTGCTAATATTATTTGTAAATATGTTTTATATTTTTAATTTTTTTAAAATTATTTAATATTCATTAATATAAAGTTATATATTAAAATATGATAAAACCTAAATTTATTCATTTAAATACCAGGAGTGATTATTCTATTACTAGTGGATTAAATAAACCCCAAGAATTAGTTAAAAAATCTTTTTTATTAAATATGCCAGCAATAGGAATGATAGATTCCTCTAATTTTTATGGTGTTATTAAATTTTATAAATCTGCTATTAAATATGGTATTAAACCAATTATTGGTGTTAAATTAAAAATACAATTTAATTTTATTAAAAATATTACTTCTGAAATTAATATTTTAGCTACTAATAAAATAGGTTATAAAAATTTAATTTTATTAATATCTAAAGCTCATTTAAAAAAAAATAATTTTTCTTTAAATAATATTTTTATAAAACAAGATTGGTTAATTAAATATAGAAAAGGTTTAATTATTCTTTCAGGAGGATATAATGGTGATTTTGGAAAATATATAATTAATAAAGAATATGACATTATTAATTTATTTTTAGATTTTTATAATACTTATTTTTTAGATTATTATTATTTTGAAATACATCGTACTAATCGTATATATGAAGAACAATATTTACAATTTGTCATTGAAATTTCAAAAATAAAAAATATTCCTGTTGTTGCAACGAATGATGTGTGTTTTATTAATAAAGATGATTTTGATATTCATAATATTAAATTGGCTATTGATCAAAAAAAAACTATAAATTATAAAAAAAATTATTTAAATTATAGTAATGATCAATTTATGAAAAATGAACATGAAATGTGTATTTTATTTCATGATATTCCTGAAGCATTACAAAATAGTATTGAAATTGCAAAACGATGTAATGTCAATATTGAAAATAAAAAATATTTTTTACCTAAATTTCCAATAAAACATATTAATGAAAAAGATTTTTTAATTTCTAAAAGTATTCAAGGTTTAAAAAATAGATTACTTATTTTATATCCAGAAGAAAAAATTAGAAAAAATATATTTAAAAAATATCAAAAAAGATTATTTTTAGAATTAAAAATTATTAATAAAATGAATTTTCCAGGATATTTTTTAATTGTTATGGAATTTATACAATGGGCTAAAGATAATGATATACCAGTTGGCCCAGGGAGAGGATCTGGTGCTGGATCTTTAGTTGCTTATGCTTTAAAAATTACTGAACTAGATCCTTTACAGTTTGGTTTAATTTTTGAACGTTTTTTAAATCCTGAAAGAAAATCTATGCCAGATTTTGATATTGATTTTTGTATGGAAAAAAGAGATTTAGTTATTGAACATGTTTCAAAATTTTATGGAACAGAAAATGTAGCTCAAATTATTACATTTGGAACAATGTCTACTAAAGCAGTAATACGAGATGTAGGAAGAGCTTTAGGTTATCCTTATGGTTTTGTAAATAAAATTTCTCAATTGATACCCTTAGATATTGGTATTACTTTAAAAAAATCATTATCTAAAAAATTTCATTTATTAAAATTATATAAAAAAAATATTGAAATTAAACGTTTAATTGACATAGCTCTAAGATTAGAGGGTGTTGTTAGAAATACAGGTAAACATGCTGGGGGTGTTGTTATTTCTCCAGATAAATTAACTAATTTTACTCCTTTACAATGTGATAATAATGTTTTTATCACACAATTAGATAAAGATGATATTAATCATGTAGGATTATTAAAATTTGATTTTTTAGGTTTAAGAACATTAACTATAATACATTCTGCAATTAAAATGATTAATAAATCTTTAAAAAAAAACAATCATTTTATTAATTTAAGTTCAATACCATTAAATGATAAAAAAAGTTTTACATTATTACAAACTGCAAATACTATTTCAGTATTTCAATTAGAATCATATGGTATGAGAGAATTAATTATAAAATTAAAACCTGATTGTTTTGAAGATATTATTTCTTTGATTGCATTATTTCGACCTGGTCCATTACAATCTGGTATGGTAGATAATTTTATTAATCGTAAACATGGTAGAGAACCTATTTTTTATCCTGATATTAAATGGCAACATAAATCTTTAAAACCAATTTTAAAATCAACTTATGGAATTATATTATATCAAGAACAAGTAATAAAAATCGCTCAAGTATTATCAGGTTATAAATTATCTAAAGCAGATATATTACAACGTGCTATGTCTAAAAAAAAAATTAAGGAAATGGCAGAACAACGTATTGATTTTCAAAAAAATGCTAAAAAAAATAATATATCTTATGATTTTTCAAGTAAAATTTTTGATTTATTAGAAAAATTTTCAGGTTATGGATTTAATAAATCACATTCAGCTGCTTATGCATTAATTTCTTATCAAACATTATGGATGAAAGCGAATTATCCTTCTGAATTTATGTCTTCTGTTATGAATGCTGATATTGATAATATTGAAAAAATTAAAATTTCTATTCAAGAATGTTTAAGATTAAAAATTAAAATAATTCCTCCTAATATTAATATCAGTATGTATCATTTTCAAGTGAATTCACATTCTGATATTATTTATGGTTTAGGAGGTATTAAAGGTGTTGGAAAATCTGTTGTACAAGAAATTGTTTCTGTTAGAAAACGAATTAAAAAATTTAATAGTTTTTTTGATTTTTGTACAAATATTAAATCAAAATTTATTAATAAAAGAATTTTAGAAAAATTAATTTTTTCAGGATCTTTTGATTGTTTTAAAATAAAAAGATATATATTAATTTATTTAATACCTAAAGCAATAAAATTATCTAAAGAATATGATATTTTTAAAAATATTAATCAATTAAATTTATTAAAAAAGCAAAAAAATAATCATTTAACATCATATTATTTATCTTCTACAAATCAATCTAATTATTTTTCTTATAAAAAACAATTAGATTATGAAAAAGATGTATTAGGATTTTATTTAACTGGACATCCTATTATTGAATATCTTCGTGAATTAAATTATTATAGTAATATATTTGAAAATAATAAAAATAAAAATTGTAAATTTAATTTAATTAAATTATTTGGAATAATATCATCTATACATTTTAAAATAACAAAAAAAAATAAAAATATTATATTTTTAGAAATAACAAATCAATGTAATAATTTTGAAGTTATAATTTTTGATCATTTAATTAAAGTATATAAAAATATATTAAAAAAAGATGCTATAATTATTATTTTAGGTAAAATTATTATAAAAAATAATATTAGAAAAACCCGATTAATAGCTCATTCTATGATTAGTCTTGATGATGCCAGAAATATTTATGTAAAAAAAATAATATTAATTATTTATCAAAATATTTTTTATAAAGAAATATTACATGATATTAAAAATAATATATTATTTTCATTAGGTGGAAATATTCCAATATATATTTGTTATAAATTAAATAATAATCATTCAAATGTTAAATTACATAATCGATGGAATGTTATATTAAGTGAAAAATTAATTGTTAAATTAAAAAATTTATTAGGTGATAATGGTGTACATTTAAGTTTTTTATAATTTTATTTTTTTAATAATAAAATTTATAATATTATTAATATGAATAATAATTTTTTTATCAATATTTTTTCTTTCCTGATATTCTATAGTTTGATTTTTAATAGTATTTTTATTAATAATAATAATATTAGGAATACCAATTAAATTAGCATCAGAAAATATTACTCCAGTTTGTTCATTACGATCTTCTAATAATACTTTAATGTTTTTTTTTTTAAATTTATAATATAAATATTCTGATATTTCTTGAATTTTTTTACATTTATTATTTTTAATAGGTATAATTAATAATTGAAATGGAGCAATATTTTTTGGCCAAATGATTCCTTTTTTATCATGATTTTGTTCAATAATAGTTGAAATTAATCTAGTAACTCCAATACCATAACATCCCATATGTATAAATTTCTTTATTCCATTAATATTTAAAATTTTAGCATCAATAATTTTAGAATATTTTTTTCCTATTTGAAATATATGCCCTATTTCAATACAATTTTTGATTTTATATTTTTTATTATTATTAATAATGATATTATCAACTTTTATATTTTTAAAATATTGATCAAAAATATTAAATTTAAAATATTTGTCATTAATAATATTTAATGGAATTATTTTTTTTAAATATAATATATGAATATCTATAATTAAAAAGAATAAATTATTATTTTTTTTTTTAGAAAATATATTTTTAATTTCTGATTTTGTTGCGAAAATAATGTTTTTATTATTTAAATTTAAATTTTTTATTTTTTTTATTTTATTAATATCTAATAAATGATCACCCCGAATCATACACCCAATGAAATAATTATTTTTGTTTTTATTAATTTTCATAATAAAATTTTTAATAATATTTTTTTTCATATTATTACATATATTTTTTATTTCATATTTATTTTTATTGTTTATTTTTTTTACATGAATTTTTTTTTTATAAAAAAAATTATTTTCGATAAATTTTTTTGTTAAAAGATTAATATTATTTATTTTTTTATTTTTATTATAAGAAATAATAATTTTATCTTCTCCAGATTTTGATAATGCTTGAAATTCATGAGAATAATTTCCACCAATAATTCCACATTCAGCTTTTACTGAATAAAAATTAATATTCATTTTTTTAAAAATTTTTTCATATATTAAACGCATTTTTTTATATTTTTTTTTTAAACAATCCATATTTTCATGAAAAGAATATGCATCTTTCATAATAAATTCACGAGTTCTAGTAATTCCAAATCTTGGTCGAATTTCATCTCTAAATTTTGTTTGTATT
Organism: Buchnera aphidicola (Therioaphis trifolii); assembly: GCF_005080705.1. Classification (NCBI taxonomy): domain Bacteria; kingdom Pseudomonadati; phylum Pseudomonadota; class Gammaproteobacteria; order Enterobacterales; family Erwiniaceae; genus Buchnera; species Buchnera aphidicola. Next base: position 182,135 of record NZ_CP032996.1, read on the forward strand.
TGATATAATGTAATTGGTAATTTTTTATATGACATAATTTCTTGTTTAATAAAATCTGTTACCATTTCTTCATATGTTGGACTTAATATAAAACAATTATTATTTCTATCGTATAATTTTATTAATTCTTTTCCATATTGTTTAAATCGATTACTTTTTTTCCATAATTCATCTGATTGCATAATTGGAAAACAAATTTCATTTGCTCCTACAATATCCATTTCAGTTCTTATGATTTTTTTTATATTTTTTAAAACTTTTAATCCATTTGGTAACCAGGTATATATTCCAGAATTTGATTGTCTAATTAATCCCGATTTTAACATTAATTGATGACTAGTAGATTCAATATGATCTGGTATTTTTTTTAATGTATATAATAAATATTTACTTGTTCGCATTTTTTTAATTAAAATAGTTATTGAAATGATTATAATTTTTAATGTTAATTTATTATTTTAAATGGAATTAATTTTATTAAAATTATTTTTAAAATTTATATAACTAATTTTTTTATTATTTATTTAAGGTATATATTTTGAATTCAGATGATATACAAGATAAAACTGAAGAACCTACATATAATCGAATTAAACAAGTTAAAAAAAAAGGTATTCAAAATTATTCTAATGAATTAAATTTTTTTATATTATTAATATCTTTATTTATTACAGGTTTTTTTTATAGTAATAAAATTTTAATTATTTTTTTTAAATTAATGTTTTATAGTTTTTCATTTAATCATTTTATTATTAAGAATAATTTTTTTTCATATATTATAATGATTGAATTATATAAAATATTTTTTTTATTTTCTTTTTTTTATATATTAATATTTTTTTTAATTTTAACTACTTCATTTTTTTTTAATGGATTTTATATTCAATTAAATTTTATAAAATTTAATAATTTTAATATTAATTTTTTAAAAATTATTGATAATATATTTTCCATTGAATTATATATTAATTTTTTAAAAATATTTTTAAAATTATTAATATTTTTTATAATATTTATATTTTATTTTAAAATATATTTTATAAAAATAATTAATTTAAGTTATTTACCTTATTTTTCATCTTTTATATTAGGTATACATATTATCATTAATATTTTGATTTTATTGTTTATTAGTATTATTCCAATAGTAATTTTTGATATTTTTTGGAAAAAGTTTAATTATTATAAAACATTAAAAATGAGTAGAAAAGAAATTGAAGATGAATATAAAAATGAAAAAGGTAATTCTGATATTAAAAAAAAAATAAAAAAATGAAAAATTAATTAATATTTAAATATAATATTTTCAATATTATAATTTAAGTGTAATTAATTTATAATGAGTATATATTATGTTAAGTATTTTTAATATATTATTAATATTTAAATTTTTAAGAAAAATATTTTGGAAAGAATGGATTGGACCAATTTTTATATTAATAATTTTATTTATGATGATATTACCTTTATCATCTTTTATGTTAGATATTTTTTTTACTTTTAATATTACTATGTCAATAATAGTATTATTAATATCATTTTTTATAAAAAATACTTTAGAATTTTCAATTTTTCCTACTATATTATTATTTTTAACTTTATTTAGATTATCTTTAAATATTGCTTCAACTCGAATTATTTTATTAAAAGGTCATATTGGTACATTTTCTGCAGGACATGTTATTAAATCTTTTGGTTCTTTTTTAATTGGAGATAATTTTTTAATTGGTATAATAATATTTATTATTTTAATAATTATTAATTTTATTGTAATTACAAAAGGTTCTAGTCGTATTGCTGAAGTAAGTGCAAGATTTATTTTGGATAGTATGCCAGGAAAACAAATGGCAATTGATTCTGATTTAAATTCTGGTTTAATTAATATAAAACAAGCAAAAATTAGGAGATTAAAAATAGAAGAAGAAGCAAATTTTTATGGTGCTATGGATGGTTCTAGTAAATTTATAAGAGGTGATGCAATATCTAGTATTTTAATTATGATTGTTAATATTTGTGGAGGTTTAGTTGTTGGTTTAATTGAACATAATATGACGTTATATGAAGCTAGTAGGATATATACAACATTAACTATTGGAGATGGTTTAGTAGCTCAGATACCAGCATTAGTTATTTCTATATCTTGTGGAGTGATTTTAACTCGAGTAAGTAATAATAAAAATATTAATGAACAAATAATTAATCAAATTTTTTTTAATTCTGAAATATTTATATTAAGTAGTTTAATATTAATTATTTTTGGATTAATTCCTGGAATGCCAAATTTAATTTTTTTATTATTTGCTTTTTTATTAATTATTATTGCATATTTTTTATATTATTTTCAATATGAAAAATATAATTTTTTAAAAATAAATAAAAATAAATTTATAAATTTAAATAATAATAAAGAATCAAATATTTTATCTTGGAAAAATGTAACTTTTGAAGATATAATTAAAATAGAATTAGATTTTTTTCTTTATCCAATGATTAATAATGATAATCGTAATAATTTATTTTTTCATATATCAAAATTACGTTTAGATTTTGCAAAAAAAATTGGATTTCTTCCTGAAAAAATTAATATTGTATGTAATAATCATTTATTACCTTATCATTATCGTATTTTAATACATGGTATAGAATTAGGTTCTGGGAAAATCTTTCCTAATAAATTCATAGCAATTAATAAATGCAATATTAATGAAATATTGTCAGATCATAAAATTATTGATCCAATTTTTGGATATCCTGCTTTTTGGATTACACCCCAATTAAAATATTATGCTAAACAAAAAAAATATCATGTTATGAATTCACAATCAATAATTGTTGAACATTTAAATAATATTATGTATTCTAATTTAAAAGATTTATTTGGAAGATTAGAAGTACAAAAATTATTAAAATATATTTCTATTAAAATGCCAAAATTAACTGAAGAATTAATTCCAAATATCATTAATATAACATGTTTACATAAAATATTAAAAAATTTACTTTTTGAAAATATTCCTATTCGTGATATGAGAACTATTTTAGAATCGTTAATTGAACATTCTTTAATTCATAAAAATTCTGATAAATTAACAAGTTTAGTTCGTTTATCTTTAAATAAATTTATAACTCAAAATTTTATCTCTCATAATAAAAAAATATATGTTATTAACTTAGATCCAAATTTAGAAAATTCAATATTAAATATCATGAAAGATAAAAAAAAATTTATTCAAAGTGATTTAAATAGTTTTTTTTTAAAAAAAATAAATTTAGTTTTAAAAAAACAACATTCTATGAATTTACCATTAATTTTATTAGTTAGACATAAAATACGTATGTTTTTATCTTACTTTTTAAAAAAATATTTTCCTAGATTAATTGTATTATCTGATTTAGAAATATCAAATGAAAAAAAAATTTTTATTATTAATACTATTAAATTACAAAATTAAAAATTTTACATATAGTTTACAGTTTTTATTCCTAATAATTTTAATCCTAATTTAATTATTCTTGCTATTAAAAATGATAATTTTAATCTACTTTTTTGTATATTAATTCTTTTAGCATAAATAATAGGATATTTTTCATAAAAAATTGAAAATAGCGAAGATATTTGAAATAAATATAAACATAAAATATGTGGCATACCATTATTTTTAATATTTTGAATTGTTTCTTCAAATTGTAATATTTTAATAGATAATTTAATTTCAATATTATTTGTTAATATAATTTTTTTATTTATTTTTAAAGGAGAAAATTTAGATTTTCTAATAATTGATTGAATTCTAGTATATGTATATTGTATATAAAGAGCTGTATTTCCATGAAAAGATAACATATTATTCCAATTAAATATATAATTTTTTTCTCTATTTTTTGATAAATCTGCATATTTTATTGCACTAATTCCAATAATTTTTGATAATTGGGATATTTTTTTTTTATTGAAATTTGGATTTTTATGTTTTATTATTTTTTTTGATTTTTTTATTGATTCATTAATTAATGAAGATAGTTTAATTAATTTTCCATCTCTAGTTTTAAATGGTTTATTATTTTTTGTTAGAACCATTCCAAATATATGATGTTCTAAATTAAAATTTTTAGGTATATATTTTGCTTTTTTTGCAATTATTTCAATTTGTTTTAAATGTTGTTTTTGACGTACATCTGTATAATAAATAATTCTATTTGCATTTAGTTTATTTATTCGATATTTTAAACATGCTAAATCAATAGTAGAATATAAAAAACTAGTATCTTTTTTTTGAATAATTACTCCCATAGGTTGACCATTTTTATTTTTTATATTTTTTAAATATATTATAGTATTACCGTTTTTTTTTGTTGCAATTTTTTTTTTTTTTAAATCAAGTATAATATTTGATAAATATTTAATATAAAAACTTTCTCCAATATTATGTTTATTTTTTAAAGTTATATTTAATTGATTGTATATTTTTTTATTTTGTTTTATTGTAATTTTTACAATTTTTTTCCATAACTTTATATATTTTTGATTTTTATTTTGTAATTTTAATATACATTTTGTTACTTTAATTTTAAATGTATTATCATTTTCATATAATTTTTTTGATTTTTGATAATATTTTTCTAAATCTTTTAATGATAATTTTTTATTTATTTGATTTATGTATTTTTTTTTTAAATATGCAATTAATAAACCAAATTGAAATCCCCAATCTCCAATATGATTAATACGAATTACATTATGTTTTAAAAAACTTAAAGTTCGTGCCATAACATCACCTAAAATTGTTGATCTTAAATGTCCAACATGCATTTCTTTAGCCATATTAGGAGATGAATAATCTATTATAATGTTTTTAGGTTTTTCTTTTGGTATTCCTAAACTATTTGAATATATTATTTTTTCAATTTCTTCTGATAACCATATTTCATTAAAAAAAATATTAATAAATCCTGGAGCAGAATATTTTATTTTTTTATAAATATTATTATCTTGTAAATAATAAATAAATTTTTTTGATAATTCTTCTGTATTTATTTTTAATAATTTTGAAATTTTTATTATTCCGTTAATTTGATAATTTCCAATTTTAGATTTTGATGTTATTTGAATAAAAGAAATAAATTTTTTAGGTATTTTAGATTTTAATGCACATATTTTTATATCTTTTTTTAAAATTAATTCAATATTCATATTTTATTTATTTAATAATTTTTATTTTTATTGTTAATAGATATATTGTAATATTCTTTTAAATTTATTTTTATTTTTTAAATTTAACAATTTTAAAAAAAAATAAAATAAAAAAAAATTAATAAATATATTGACATATTTTTGGAATCATGTAATATATATTTAGAAGTACATTAAATACGCTCTTTAAAAATTAGTCAGATAATTCATGTGGGCACAAAAAATTAATAGCCAAATATAATTTTACTAACTTTTTTAGTAAAATGTTAAATCTTAAAAAGCTTTAAATTATTATTTTTTTATTAAAATAATAATTATTAATTGAAGAGTTTGATCATGGCTCAGATTGAACGCTGGCGGCAAGCTTAACACATGCAAGTCGAGCGGCAGCGAGAGAAAGTTTACTTTCTTGTCGGCGAGCGGCGAACGGGTGAGTAATATCTGGGGATCTACCTAAAAGAGGGGGATAACTATTGGAAACGATAGCTAATACCGCATAATGTTGAGAAACTAAAGTAGGGGACTTGTTTATTTGAAATGAGCCTTACACTTTTAGATGAACCCAGACGAGATTAGCCTGATGGTAAGGTAATGGCTTACCAATGCTATGATCTCTAGCTGGTCTGAGAGGACAACCAGCCACACTGGAACTGAGACACGGTCCAGACTCCTACGGGAGGCAGCAGTGGGGAATCTTGCACAATGGGCGAAAGCCTGATGCAGCTATGCCGCGTGTATGAAGAAGGCCTTCGGGTTGTAAAGTACTTTCGTCAGGGAAGAAAGAAAAATAACTAATAATTATTTTTTGTGACGTTACCTGAAAAAGAAGCACCGGCTAACTCCGTGCCAGCAGCCGCGGTAATACGGGGGGTGCTAGCGTTAATCGGAATTACTGGGCGTAAAGAGCACGTAGGTGGATTATTAAGTTAGATGTGAAATCCCTGAGCTCAACTTAGGAACTGCATTTAAAACTAATATTCTAGAGTATCGTAGAGGGAGGTAGAATTCCAGGTGTAGCGGTGAAATGCGTAGATATCTGGAGGAATACCTGTGGCGAAAGCGACCTCCTAGACGAATACTGACGCTGAGGTGCGAAAGCATGGGTAGCAAACAGGATTAGATACCCTGGTAGTCCATGCCGTAAACGATGTCAACTTGGAGGTTGTTTCCTTGAGAGATAGCTTCCGAAGCTAACGCATTAAGTTGACCGCCTGGGAAGTACGGTCGCAAGGCTAAAACTCAAATGAATTGACGGGGGCCCGCACAAGCGGTGGAGCATGTGGTTTAATTCGATGCAACGCGAAAAACCTTACCTGGTCTTGACATCCATAGAATTTTTTAGAAATAAAAAAGTGCCTTCGGGAACTATGAGACAGGTGCTGCATGGCTGTCGTCAGCTCGTGTTGTGAAATGTTGGGTTAAGTCCCGCAACGAGCGCAACCCTTATCCTTTTTTGCCATCGGTTCGGCCGGGAACTCAAAGGAGACTGCCGGTTATAAACCGGAGGAAGGTGGGGACGACGTCAAGTCATCATGGCCCTTACGACCAGGGCTACACACGTGCTACAATGGTACATACAAAGAGAAGCTACTCTGTAAAGACAAGCAAATCTCATAAAGTGTATCTTAGTCCGGACTGGAGTCTGCAACTCGACTCCACGAAGTCGGAATCGCTAGTAATCGTGAATCAGAATGTCACGGTGAATACGTTCCCGGGCCTTGTACACACCGCCCGTCACACCATGGAAGTGAATTGCAAAAGAAGCAAGTAGTTTAACCCATAAAAAAGGAAAACGCTTACCACTTTGTGGTTCATAACTGGGGTGAAGTCGTAACAAGGTAACTGTAGGGGAACCTGCGGTTGGATCACCTCCTTAAATAAAATGCAATTAATTTTTATAGTGCCCACATGAATTATCTGATTAAAATATTTATAGGCTTATAGCTCAGTTGGTTAGAGCGCACCCCTGATAAGGGTGAGGTCGGTGGTTCAAGTCCACTTAAGCCTAATAAGAACCGGGGCTGTAGCTCAGCTGGGAGAGCGCCTGCTTTGCACGCAGGAGGTCAGCGGTTCAATCCCGCTTAGCTCCAATATTTATAAAAATAAATTTATGAATAATATAATGAATCGTAAAATATCAATCGATATTGAAACAACTGGAATGAATGATTCTGGATTATTATATAAGAATCATAAAATTATAGAAATTGGAGCAATAGAAATTATTAATAGAAAAATAACAAAAAATTTTTTTCATGTATATTTAAATCCTGAAAGAGAAATTGATATTGAAGCTTTTAAGGTTCATGGAATAACAAAAAAATTTTTAATTAATAAACCAAAATTTTCAGATATTTATGACAATTTTATTCAATATATTAAAAATTCAGAAATTATAGTACATAATGAAGAATTTGATATTTCATTTTTAAATTATGAAATTAAAAAATTAAATAATAAATTTTATACAATAAATAAATATTGTAAAATAATTGATACATTAAAAATCGCTAGAAAAATTTTTCCAGGAAAAAAAAATAATTTAGATATTTTATGTAGTAGATATAAAATTAATACTATTAATAGAAAATTACATAGTGCCATAATAGATGCTAATTTATTAGCTAAATTATATTTACGAATGACTAGTTTTCAAAAAAAAATAAAATTTAATAATTTTATAGATCAAGATAATAAATGTAATATTTATAAAAATAAATTAAATAATTCATTACGGGTTTTAAAAGCATCAGATTTTGAAAATCAAAAACATTTAAAATATTTAAAAAATATGGAAAAAAATAATAATTGTTTATGGATGAATTAAATTTTTTTATAATATTTTTTGGTGCGGTAGTTCAGTTGGTTAGAATATTGGCTTGTCACGCCGGAGGTCACGGGTTCGAATCCCGTCCGCACCGTTTATTTTTTTAATATTTTAAATTATTTTAAATTATTAAAATAATATTTAATTTTTTAATAAAAAATTATTGATTTTTTAATTATAATAATTTATTATTTTATTAATTTATGTTAATTAAAAGTTATATATTTTTTTATGAATAAGAAATTTATTGTTACATGGGATATGTTACAAATATATACTAAAAAGTTAGCTTACCAAATAATGAATATTAAAAAATGGGAAAAAATTATTGCGGTAAGTCGTGGGGGATTAATTCCTGCAACTTTATTATCAAGAGAATTAAGTATTCGTTATGTAGATACTATTTGTATTTCTAGTTATAATGATAATTATTTAAAAAAAATAAAATTAATTAAAAAATCTAATTTAAAGGGTGATAATGTTTTAATTATGGATGATTTAGTTGATACAGGAGGAACAGCAAAATTAATTCGAAAAATATATCCTAAGGCGTATTTTATAACTGTTTTTGCAAAACCTAAAGGTCGTAAACTAGTTGATAATTATATTATTGATATTCCTCAAAATGTTTGGATTGAACAACCCTGGGATATGGCTATATCGTATGTTGCTCCTTTAATTAAAGAATCTAAAATTATTTAATTTTAAAAAATTTTTATATAATTTATAATATACTATATTTTTTATAGTGTATTTAAACTATTAATATAATATTATGAAAAATACAATAAATCATGTTAATAATTTAATTTTAGATGAAAAAAAAAATATTTCTTTTATTAAAAAAAAATCTGAAAAAGATTTAAAAATTATATTACATAGAATTAAAAAAGATATTCATAATACACATAAATATTCTTTATCAAAAATTATAAAATATATTTTATCTGATATTGATAATTTAGAAAAATCAATTCATTTATCTTCTTTAAATAAAAACTTAAATTTCATTACTAAAGAATTAAAAAATATTTTGAAATATTTTTTTCAATTATTTAAACAATATAATATTACTGTTATTAATCAAACTAATATTAAATTTAATCCTAAAATACATGAAGCAATTGCTATTTCATATTCTAAAGAAATAAAATCTAATTATATTATAACAATTATGCAAAAAGGATATCTTTTACATAAACGTCTTTTAAGACCTGCTATGGTTTTAGTTTCAAAATAATATTTTTAATATTTATTTTATTTAATTTTTTTTTAAATTATAAAAAAAATAATATATGATAATTTTAAAAAATAAAAATTTTGGAAAAATATCTCAAATTACAGAAAATAAAAAGGCATATTATAATTATTTTATTGAAAAAACTATTGAATCTGGATTAATATTACAAGGATGGGAAGTAAAATCTTTAAGAAAAAAAAAAGTAAATATTAGTAATGGATATTTATTTTTTCAAAATAATGAATTATACTTAATTGGTTTAGATATACAACCTTGTTTAATTTCTAATATAGATGAACGATATCAATTACATCGAAATATTAAAGTCTTATTAAAAAAAAAAGAAATATATTTTTTATATGGAAAATATAAAACAAAAGGTTATAGTTTAATTGCTTTATCTTTATATTGGAAAAAAGCCTGGTGTAAATTAAAAATAGCTGTTGCAAAAGGAAAAAATAAAAAAGATAAGAGAATGAATATAAAAAATAGAGAATGGAATATTAAAAAAAATATAATTATAAAAAAATTTTTAAAATAAAAAAAATTACAATTTATTTAAAATATGAAAAAATATGTTTTAAATTCTAATATAATTGATCAAGATATAATTTGGATGAAATATGCATTAATTCTAGCTAATAAAGCTAGAACTAATGGTGAAGTTCCTGTAGGGGCTATTTTAGTATTTAATAATTATATTATTGGATCTGGTTTTAATTGTTCTATTTCAAATCATGATCCTACTGCACATGCTGAAATGATTGCTCTTCAAGAAGGTGGAAAAACAATAAAAAATTATAGATTAAATAATGCTACACTTTATGTAACATTAGAACCATGTTTAATGTGTTTAGGAGCTATTATTAGAAGTCGTATTAAAAGATTGGTATTAGGAACAAATTGTAAATTTAAAAAAGAACAAGAATATAGTACAAAATTTATTTTTAAAAAATTAAAAAAAAAAATTCAAATAAATGAATCAATTTTTTTTAAACCTTGTACAAATTTAATAAAAAATTTTTTTAAAAATAAAAGATAATTTTGAAATATAAAATTTAAAATTTATTTATCTTTCAATAATAATTACTGCAAAAATATATTTTTTTTCATCTGTAATACTAACATGTACATATTTAATTTTTAATTTATTAAAAATTTTTTTTGCTTTTTTTAAAAAAATTATATTAGGTTTTCCATATTTATCATGAGATAATTCAAAACTTTTAAAATTAATACCATTTTGAAATCCTGTTCCTATAGATTTTGATGCAGCTTCTTTTATAACAAATCTTTTTCCTATAAAATTTATTTTATTTTTTGTTTTTAAAAATTCATTTAATTCATTTTTTGATAAAATTTTTTTTAAAAATTTTTTTCCAAATTTTTTAAAAACATTATTTAATCTATTTAAATCAATTATATCACATCCAATTCCTATAATTGACATGTTATTTATTGTGTTAAATTGAATAATTTAATTTTTAAATATAATTTGACTTTCATATTTAACAATTTTTCTATATCTTTTTTTGATAAATAATGACACATTTTTATTTTTTTTCCATTTTTTCCAATTATAATTTTTTTTTGTCTTAAATTTTTTGTAAATATTGAAGCAACAATATTACATATTTTAAATTTATCAATATAATATGATTCTATTATTACTTTAATTAAGTATGGAATTTCTTGATTTAAAAATCGAATTAATTTTTCTCTAATAATTTCAGATATTAAAAATTTTTTTGATAATGGTGTAATTTCATTTTTAGAATATATATATTTAGATTGTGGAATATTATTTTTTATTATAGTATTAAGTGCATCAATATTTTCTCCTGTTTTTGCAGAAATTGGTATAATTGCTATAAAATTATATTTTTTTTTTATTTTATTAATAAATGGTAATAATATTTTTTTATTATTTATATAATCAATTTTATTTATTACTAATATAGTTGATATATTTATTTTTTTTAATATTTTTAATATTTTTTCTTCAGGTTCTAACCATTTTATTGTACTAATAACAAAAATAATTAGTTTTAAGTAATTATTTTTGTTAAGTATATTTTTTTTAAAATATTTTTTTTTTATTTCTATTCCTGGAGTATCTATATAAATATATTGATATTGTTGAATTGTTTTAATTCCAATAATATTATTAATAGTTGTTCCAGATTTTTTAGATGTAATAGAAATTTTATTATTAATTAATTTATTTAAAATACTGGATTTACCAACATTTGTTCTTCCAATAATTCCAATATGACCACAATAAGTGATATTTTTTTTCATTGTACTCCTAATTTTATTAATGCTGCATTTGCTGCATTTTGTTCTGCTTTTCTTTTACTAGAACCAAACCCTATAGTATATTCTTTAATATTTTTAATTTTACATTGTATTGTAAATAATTGATTATGTGCCTCACCATATACTTGTATTATAATATATTTTGGTAATGGAAGATATTTGGATTGTAAATATTCTTGTAATTTTGTTTTTGAATCTTTTCTTATGTATTTTGGATGAATTTTTTTTAATCGCATTGAATACCATTTCAAAATTAAATTTTCTATAATAACAATATTACTATCTAAAAAAATACTCCCAATTAATGCTTCTACTGAATTTGCTAAAATAGATTTTCTTTTATGTCCTCCGTTTTTAGTTTCTCCAGGTCCTAAAGTTAAATATTTTCCTAATTGAAATTCACGTGCTATTTTTGATAAAGTATTTTCTTTAACTAATTTTGCTCTCATTCGACTCATATCCCCTTCATTAATATCTGGGAAATATTTATATAATGTATGTGAAATTATAAAACTTAAAATTGAATCTCCTAAAAATTCTAATCTTTCATTATTTTTATTACTAGCACTACAATGTGTTAAAGCTTGTTTTAAAATTTCTTTTTTTTTAAAAAAGTAACCTATTGTTTTTTGCAGTATTTTTATCACGGGATAGCTCATATTAATTTAAGAAAGTTAATTTTTTTATATTTTTTAATAAATTTTTCCAATACGATTTAAATTAATTCCAATAGGCCATTTATTTTCATTTCTTTCTAAATTCATCCAAATATAATCAGCTTTTCCAAGAATATTTTTTTCAGGAACAAAACCCCAATAACGACTATCTAAACTATTATCACGATTGTCCCCTAAAACAAAATATTGTTTAGGTGGTATTATCCATATTGCTGATGATTGATTTTTTTGTTTATAATATTCTTGCATATTACTTTTATCTTTATGAGATATTAAAATATTATATTTATGATTATCAAGTACTTCTTGATAAATCATAGAATGATGATTTAAAATATTGCAATTATTATTTATTTTTTTTATATCTTCAATATTTTTTTTTATATTTGTATTTTCTATTGCATTAGTATTATATTTATTAAAAACATAATGTTTAAAAATTATTTTTCTTTTATTAATATTATTATAATTTTCATAAATTGTTATTATTTTATTAATTGGATCGTATATTATTTTATCACCAGGAATACCAATTATTCTTTTAATATAATTTTGATATGGATTATTTGGATTTTTAAAAACAATAATATCTCCTCTTTTAAAATCATGATATTTTATTATTATATTTCCTGTAAATGGATTTTTTATTCCATAAAAAAATTTTTTAACTATAATATAATCTCCAGGTAATAAATTTGGTAGCATAGATTCTGAAGGAATATAAAAAGGTTCATAAAAAAAACAACGTATTATACATACTATAAATAATATAGGAAATAATGATCCTATACTTTTAAATATATTATTTATTTTACATTTCTTTTTTTGATTTAATTGATAATTTTGTTTTTGTAATTCTATATTTCTATTAAAATCTCCATTTTTATTATTTAATTTTATTATTTTTGAATATAACCAAAATATTCCAGTCATAAATATTAATATTGAAAAAAAATTTAAAATAATATAATTCATATTATATTCCTTAATATTTAAAATTATTATTTATTAATTAGACAATATTGAAAAAAAAGTTTCTTTTGGAATTTTAATATTTCCAATTTTTTTCATCTTTTTTTTACCTATTTTTTGTTTTTGTAATAATTTCTTTTTTCTACTAACATCCCCCCCATAACATTTAGATAAAACATTTTTTCTTAATTGTTTTACAGTTGAACTGGCAATAATATTGTTTCCTAAAGCAGCTTGAATTGAAATATTAAATTGTTGTCTAGGAAGTAATGATTTTATTTTTTCAACTATTTTTTTTGATTTTCTATATATATTATCACGATGTAATATTAAAGATAATGCATCAATTTTCTCAGAATTAATTAATATATTTAAACATACTATATCAGTTTTTTTAAAATATTTAAAATTATATTCTAAAGATGCATATCCACTAGATATTGATTTTAATTGATCAAAAAAATTTATAATAATTTCTGAAATAGGTATTTCATATTTTAATATTACTTGATGTTCATAATAAGTAATATTTTTTTGAATTCCACGTTTTTTTAAACAGAGATTAATAATTTTACCAATATATTTAGGTGGTGTTAATATATTACATTCTGCTATTGGTTCTCTGAATTCTTTAATTTTTTGTAGTTTTGATAAATTAGATGGATTATTTAAATAAATAATATTTTTATTTGTAGTTTCAATTTCATAAATTACTGTTGGAGATGTAGCGATAATATTTAAATTATATTCTCTTTCTAATCTTGCTTGTATAATTTCCATATGTAATAATCCTAAAAAACCACATTTAAATCCAAAACCTAAAGCATGTGAATTTTCTGGTTCATAAAATAATGCAGAATCATTTAAACTTAATTTTCCTAATGCTGTTCTAAAAACTTCATATTGTTCTGTATTTACTGGAAATAACCCTGCAAATATTTTAGGTTTTATTTTTTGAAATCCAGATATTATTTTTTTTGTAGGATTATTATATAAAGTAATTGTATCTCCGACAGAAAAAGCTGTAATATCTTTTATTCCACAAGTAATCCATCCAATTTCTCCACATTTTAATATTTTTTTATTTTTTGATTTTGGTGTAAAAATACCCATTTGATTTACAAAATAATTTTTTTTTGTACTAACAATTTGTATTCTTTCTTTTATTTTTAAAATTCCATTTTTAATTCGTATTAAAGAAATAACTCCTAAATAATTATCAAACCAAGAATCAATAATTAAAGCCTGTAATTTAGTATGTAAAGAACCTATTGGAGCAGGAATATCTGTAATAATTTTATTTAAAACATCAATTATCCCCTTTCCAGTTTTTGCAGAACATTTAATAATATCTTTTGAAGAAATACCAATAATATCTTCAATTTCTTTAGTTGTTTTTTGAATATTAGCTGTTGGTAAATCAATTTTATTTAATATAGGTATAACAACAAGATTCATATTTAATGCCATATTACAAGTTGCTAATGTTTGTGCTTCAACTCCCTGACAGGCATCAACAATTAATAATGCACCTTCACAAGCACTTAAAGATCTAGAAACTTCATATGAAAAATCTACATGTCCTGGTGTATCAATAAAATTTAAATAAAATGTTTTATTATTTTGATTAATATATTTGATTGTTACACCCTGAGCTTTAATAGTAATACCTCTTTCTTTTTCTAAATCCATAGAATCTAATACCTGATTTGACATTTCTCTTTTTGTTAACCCCCCGCATATTTGAATAAATCGATCAGAAAGTGTTGATTTTCCATGATCAATATGTGCAATAATAGAAAAGTTCCGTATATTTTTCATATTTTATTTTTAATTTAATATAAATATTTTTATAATATATAATATCATAAATCATTTTAGTATATTTATACAATCATTTTATTAATTAAATTTTATATTAAATTTAAATTTATAATTACTATATTATATTTTTTATGAAAATTAAAAAAAATAAAAAAATTATTATTGCTATGTCTGGAGGTGTGGATTCTTCAGTATCTGCATATCTTTTATTACAACAAGGTTATATAGTAGAAGGTATTTTTATGAAAAATTGGGAAGAAGATGATAATTTAAATTATTGTGCTTCTTCTAAAGATTTAAATGATGTTAGAAAAATATGTAAAAAAATAGGAATTTATTTACATGAAATAAATTTTTCTACAGAATATTGGAATCATGTATTTAAAGATTTTTTATTTCAACATAAAAAAGGAAATACACCTAATCCTGATATATTATGTAATAAAAAAATAAAATTTGGTGTATTATTTAATTTTGTTATTTATACATTAAAAGCAGATTATATTGCTACTGGACATTATGCTCAAATTAAATATTTAAATGGAACACCAATGTTATTAAGAAGTAAAGATACTAATAAAGATCAAAGTTATTTTTTATATACAATTAATAGTAATAAATTAAAAAAAATATTATTTCCAATAGGACATCTAAAAAAAAAAACAGTAAGAAAAATAGCAAAATCAATAAAATTACATAATTCAGAAAAAAAAGATTCTATTGGTATTTGTTTTATTGGACCATGTAAAATGTCTACTTTTTTAAGTCGATTTATTTATAGTCGTTCTGGTAATATTGTTACGGAATATGGTTATATTATAGGTATTCATAATGGTTTAATTAATTATACTATAGGACAAAGAAAAGGAATTGGTATTGGAGGGAAATATGATAAAATAAATAAACCTTGGTATGTAATGAAAAAAAATTTAATGAAAAATAGTTTAACTGTAGTACAAGGTTATAAAAATAATAAATTATTTTATAAAGAATTAATTGCTATTAATGTAAATTGGATTAGTAAAATTAATATATCAAATAATTTTTTTTGTACAGTTAAAACGAGATATCGTCAAAAAGATATATCTTGTAACATTTCTGTTATAAATTTATATTCTGTAAAAGTTTTTTTTAAAAAACCGGTATTCGCTGTTACTCCTGGACAATCAGTTGTTTTTTATTCTGAAGAAATTTGTTTAGGGGGTGGTATTATTAATAAAGCGATATTATGTAATTAAATATCATTATTTAATTAAAATTATAAAATTGAAATATTTGGATTAATTAAATGAATAATTTTTTTTTATTAGCAATTTCTCCTTTAGATGGGCGATATTATCAACAAACATTAATATTACAAAATATATTTAGTGAATATGCATTTTTAAAATTTCGATTAAAAATTGAAATTCAATGGTTAAAACAATTATCTTTAATTCCAGAAATTATTGAATTACCTAAATTTAATAAAGTTACTAATAATATTTTAGATAATATAATAAATAAATTTGATTATCATGATGCTCAAGAAATAAAAAAAATAGAAACAATTATTTCTCATGATACAAAATCTATTGAATATTTTTTAAGAAAAAAAATTTCTTTAAAAATTCCTGATAATCTTTCAATAATTAATTTTATTCATTTTGCTTGTACTTCAGATGATATTAATAATTTAGCATATGCATGTATGATTAAAAAATCTATTTTTAAAATATTAATACCATATTGGAAAAAAATTTTACTATATATTAAATTATTATCTAATAAATTTAAAAATATTAGTATATTGTGTAGAACACATGGTCAACCTGCCACTCCATCTACTTTAGGAAAAGAAATAGTAAATTTTTATTATCGATTAAAAAGACAATTTATACAATTAAAAAATATTATTATTTTAGGAAAAATTAATGGAGCAACAGGAAATTATAATGCACATATATCAGCTTATCCTAATGTTAATTGGTATAAAATTAGTCAACATTTTGTTACAAATTTAGGATTACAATGGAATCCATGTACTACACAAATAGAACCTCATGATTATATTTCTGAAATTTTTAGTTGTATGATTAGATTTAATACTATTTTAATTAGTTTTAATCAAGATATTTGGGGATATATTAGTTTAAATTATTTTAATCAACATATTATTGATACTGAAGTTGGTTCTTCAACTATGCCTCATAAAATAAATCCAATTGATTTTGAAAAATCTGAAGGTAATTTAGGATTATCAAATGCAATAATGAATTATATGATTTTAAAACTTCCTATATCAAGGTGGCAACGCGATTTAAGTGATTCTACCGTTTTAAGAAATATAGGAGTAATTTTTGGTTATTGTATTATATCATATGATTCCATTTTGTCTGGTTTAAAAAAAATTAAAATAAATTATTTAAATATTAAAAATGATTTAAATAATAAATGGGAATTATTAGCTGAACCTATTCAAACGATTATGCGTAAATTTAAAATACCTAATGCATATGAAAAATTAAAAAAATTAACAAGAAATAAAAATATCAATATTAATAAAATACATCAATATATTGATCAATTAACTATTCCTAATATTGAAAAAGAAAGATTAAAAAAAATTAATCCAGAAAATTACATAGGTTATGCAATACAATTAGTAGAGAAAATAAATCAATAATATTATATTAATATATAATATATTTACAAAAAAAAGGAAAATATGGGATTTTTAAAAAATAAAAAAATTTTAATTACTGGTATTTTAAATAAAAAATCTATTGCATATGGAATTGCTAAAGCAATGAATTATCAAAAAGCATCATTAGCTTTTACATGTTTAAATAAAAAAAATAAATATAAAATTAAAAAAATTGCTAAAAATTTAAATTCAAATATTGTAATAACTTGTAATTTTAATAATTTAAATAATATTAAAAAATTATTTTTTAAATTATTTAAATATTGGAATAAATTTGATGGTTTTGTACATTCTATTGCATATAGTCCAAAAATACAATTTTCAAAAAATTATCTTGAAACAATTAATAAAAAAGATTTTATAAAAACAAATTATATTACTTCTTATAGTTTAATATCTATGATACAAGAATGTAAACATAGATTAAATATTGGATCTTCAATAGTTACTTTAACATATTTAGGATCACAAATTGTAATACCTTATTATAATGTAATGGGAATTGCAAAAGCTTCTTTAGAAGCTAATGTTAAATATATATCAAATAATTTTAAAAAAAATCAATTCAGAATTAATGCTATTTCTGCTGGACCTATTAAAACAATTTCATCATATAATATTCCAAATTTTAAAAAAATATTAAATTATTCAAAACATTTTTCTCCTATTCAAAGATTAGTAACAATTGAAGAAATTGGAAATACCGCAGCATTTTTATGTTCAAATTTATCTAGTGGTATTACAGGACAAATTATTTATGTTGATGGAGGTTTAAGTACATCTATGATGAATCATTTATATTAGTTTAATATAAAATTATTAATTAAAAATTTTATTTTTTTTAATATTTTAGGTATATTTTATGTTACAAAAAAAAAATTTTTTATTACAATTAAAAAATAAATTAGTATTAGAAGATCAGAAAGTAATAGGTATTGTTGAAAAACATGATAATAGATTTGGTTTTTTAAAATCAAAATTTAAAATTAATTATTTTATTCCATCCAAATATATTAAAAAAGTAATAAATGGAGATAAAATTTTAGTAAAAATTTGTGTCAAAAAAAATAAAAAATTTGCACAACCTTTAATATTAATTAAATCATTTTTAGATATTTTTATAGGTACAATTATAAAAATAGGATTAAAAATTTTTATTCAACCTCATTATCCTTTTTTAAAAGAATTAATAATTTGTCATTTTGATAATCAAAATTTTGGTGTAATAAAAAAAGGAGATTGGTTTTTTGCAAAATTAATACAACATAAATTAGATAATTATAAAGATTTTAATGCAAAATTAATAAAATTTATTTCTTCAAAAAATGATAATTTATTACCATGGAAAGTAATTTTAACATATTATAATGTTAAAGTTTTTTTTCCTAAATTTAATATTAATAATTTAAATTTTAATAAAAATATTTTTCGAAAAGATTTAACTGACTTAACATTTATTACTATAGATAATGATTCTACAAAAGATATAGATGATGCTATATTTGTTGAAAAAATAGATAATCAAAATATTAAAATTATTATAGCTATTTCAGATCCTACTTCTTATATTAATCCAGATAGTGATTTAGATATTATTGCTTCAAATAGATTATTTACAAATTATTTACCAGGTTTTGATATTCCTATGTTACCAAAAATATTATCAGAAGATATGTTTTCTTTACATCCTAATTTAAAGAAACCAGTTTTAGCTTGTGAGGTTATTATTGATCAGTATGGTAATATATCTAAAAAAATAAATTTTTTTTTAGCATTTATTAAATCATATGCTAAATTAAATTATAATAATGTTTCAAATTGGATTAATGGTATTGGAATTTGGAAACCTGATAATAATAAAATTATTAATCAAATTAATTTATTATATAAATTATGTAATAGAAGAATATTATGGAGAAAAAAAAATGCACTAATTTTTAAAGATACGCTTGAATATAAATTTCATCTTTCTGATAATTATGATATTATAAAAATTTCTGTTGAATATAGAAATATTGCACATAAAATGATTGAAGAAGCTATGATTATTGCAAATGTTAGTGCAGCAAATTTTTTATCTAAACATTTAGGTTTTGGAATTTATAATATTCATTTAGGTTTTAATACGGTAAATGCTAAACATGTTTCTTTAATTCTTAAAAAATATGATATTAATATTCATTATAAAAAAATTATTACTTTAATGGGATTTTGTGAATTATATCGTGTATTAAATTCATTTTCTAATAATTATATAAATTATCGAATTCGAAGATATCAATCATTAGGAACAATTAGTACAATTCCTAAACCTCATTTTGCTTTAGGATTCAATCAATATTTAACTTGGACATCTCCAATACGAAAATATAGTGATATGATTAATCATAGATTATTAAAAAATATTATTTTAGGATATCCCTCAAAAAAACCTAATAATAATATTATATCAAAAATTATTAATTGTAAAAGACGGCATCAAACAATTAAAAAAAATATAACCAATTGGTTATATATAAAATTTTTTAAAAAAAATAATTATTTTAATAAAATTTTTATAGCAAACATTTTTGATATTTTAAATTCTGGAATAAAAGCACGTTTATTAATTAATGGTGCAAATATATTTATTCCTATTACATATATGTATCATTACAATAAAAATTTTATATGTGATCGAAAAAATGGAATTTTATATTTTAAAGATAAAATATTATATCGAATATCTGATGTAATAAAAGTAATAATTTTAAATATTAATACTCATGAAAATATTATAATTGCTAAACCATATATAAAATTATAAATATATTTAAAATAAATTTTTATTTTAAATATATTTAATAATTGAATTATAATTTTATATAAAATATCAAATTTTTATTTTTTTTAACATAAAAAATATTTAGGAGATTTCTTGAATAATTTAAATATAGATTTTAAAAATTATTTACATTTTTTTTTAGGTTTATTTGCTGTAATTAATCCTATTGGTATGATTCCTATTTTTATAGCAATGACAGGTTTTCAATCTACTAAAGAACGAAATAAAATAAATATTATTTCAAATATAACTGCAGCTTTTATTTTAATTATTTCATTATCTTTAGGTAATATGATTTTAAATTTTTTTGAAATCTCTATAGAATCATTTAGAATTGCTGGAGGAATATTAATAATTAGTATTTCAATATCTATGATTCATGGAACTTTAATGAATAATTTAATAAAAAATAAAAATAAAAATAAATTTTTTTATAACAAAGAAAATATTAGTATTATACCTTTAGCTATGCCATTAATTGCTGGTCCAGGAGCAATTAGTTCTACTATTATATGGAGTACACATCATAATAATTGGAATAATAAATTGGGTTGTATTTTAGTAATATTATTATTTTCTTTTATTTGTTGGATATTTTTCCAAATTGCTCCTATTTTTATTAAAATTCTTGGATCAACAGGTATTAATATATTAACAAGAATTATGGGATTATTATTAATGTCATTAGGAATTGAATTTATTATTTCTAGTATTATTACTATTTTTACAAAAATGTTATAATTTATTTAATAATATAATGTTATTAATTTTATGAAATTAATAAATAATTATTTAAAAAAAAATAATATTATTATTCGAAATTTTCAATTATCTTCTTGGGAAGATATTTTTAATAAAATGACTTATTTTACAAATTTTAGAAATGAAAATACATTAGATGAAATTTGGTTTGTAGAACATTATCCAATTTATACACAAGGACAATTTGAATATAATAGTTTAAAAAAAAATATTAATAATATTCCAATATTATATACTAATAGAGGTGGAAAAATAACATATCATGGTCCAGGACAACAAGTTGTATATTTATTATTAAATTTAAAAAGATTAAAAATAAATATTAGACAATTATTATCTATAATAAATAATGTTGTATTAAATACATTATATTATTTTTCTATTATTGGTAATACCGGAATTATTCCAGGAATATATGTAGAAAAAAAAAAAATTTGTTCTATTGGATTACGTATTAAAAAATATTTTACTTTACATGGTTTTTCTTTAAATATTAAAATGAATTTAGAACCATTTAAATATATTCATCCATGTGGCGATAGTACAATTATTATGACTCATATGTATGATATTAATAAACATATTTCTTTAGAAATTGTAAGAAAAATTTTAATAAAAAATTTTTTTATTTTTTTAACATAAATTATTTATAAATATAATTCAATATCATTTAATATAATATTAATAAATAAAATTAAAAAAAATCAAATGAATAAATTAAATAATATAAAATTAAAAAAAAATATTTTTTTAAAAAATAAAAAATTATCTAAACCAAATTGGATTAGAATTAAATTACCAAAATCATTTTTTTATATTAATAAGATAAAAAATATTTTAAAAACAAATTCTCTTCATACTGTTTGTGAAGAAGCTTTATGTCCTAATTTACCAGAATGTTTTAATAATAAAACTGCAACATTTATGATTTTAGGTAATATATGTACTCGAAAATGTCCATTTTGTGCAGTAAAAAAAGGTAGACCAAATATTATTGATAAAAATGAACCATATAAATTATCAAAGACAGTATTTCAAATGGGAATTAAACATATAGTAATTACTTCGGTAAATCGTGATGATTTAAAAGATGGAGGAGCTAAACATTTTGTAAAGTGTATTAAAAAATTACGCATTAATAAAAAAATAAAAATTGAAATTTTAGTTCCTGATTTTCGAAACTCAATAAAATATTCAATAGATATTTTATCTACTTATCCTCCAGATATTTTTAATCATAATTTAGAAAATGTTCCTCGTTTATATAAAATCATTAGACCAGGTGCAAATTATCAAAAATCACTTTATTTATTAAATTATTTTAAACAAAAAAATCCAAATATTCCTACTAAATCTGGTTTAATGTTAGGATTAGGTGAAACAAAAGAAGAAATTATTCAAGTATTAAAAGATTTAAGAGAAAATGGTGTTAATATGTTAACTTTAGGTCAATATTTACAACCTAGTAAAAATCATATTTCAGTTAAAAAATATATTACAATTGAAGAATTTCAATATTATAAAAATCAAGCATTATCAATGGGATTTACTAATGCATTTTGTGGTCCATTAGTTCGTTCTTCATATCATGCAAATAAACAAATAAAATAATTATTATATTTTTATTATGTTAATTATTTTTTTTTATTAAATTATATAATGAAATTATTTATATTTATTAAATTTTATTATTAAAATTATAATATTTAATTTTTAAAATAAAAAATAAAACATTTTAAAATATTTTTAAAAATATTATTTAAAAAATTTTTAAATAATAATTATTATTAATTATAAAATACATTTATATTTTAAATAAAATATTTAAAATATAATTAAAAATTTAAATAAAATATTTTATTGTATTAAAATAATGAATATTATTTTATTTTATAAGAGTAAATATGAAAATTAAACGTATACAAGATGCTATTTTACCTACACCATGGGGAAAATTTATAATAATTGGATTTGAAGAAATTTTAAAAAATAAGCATCATGTTGTTTTAACTTATGGAGATATTACAAAAAATCATCCATTATTAGTTAGAATTCACTCAGAATGTTTAACTGGAGATTCTTTATTTAGTTTAAGATGTGATTGTGGTGAACAATTAAAAATGTCATTAATGTTAATTGCTAAAGAAGGTCAGGGTATATTAATTTATCATAGACAAGAAGGACGTAATATTGGTTTATTAAATAAAATTAAAGCATATCATTTACAAGATTGTGGATTAGATACAGTAGAAGCAAATCATAAATTAGGTTTTTCAGCTGATGAACGAGATTTTACTGTATGTTCGGATATATTAAAATTAATGAATATTTATAAAATTAGATTATTAACTAATAATCCATTAAAAGTAAAAATATTAAATAATTCAGGTATTCATGTTGTAAAGAGAATTGATTTAATTATTAAAAAAAATTCTGAAAATGAAAAATATTTAAATACTAAAATTAATAAAATGGGGCATTTAATTCCTAATTAATAAAAAAATAAATATAATAACTAATTTTTTTTAAAATTAAAAATTTTATTTAAAAATAAATCTTGGATTACCATTTTTATCAATAGCTACATAAGTAAATATAGCTTTTGCAATTTTAAATTTAGATCCTAATGGTTGAGAAGTAATTTTTTTTATCCATACTTCAATTTTAATTTTTAATGATGTATTACCAATATTTATACAATGAGCATAACAACTTACTAAATCTCCAATAGATATTCTTTTAAAGAAAATCATTTCATGAACTTTTAATGTTACTACTTTACCTTTAGAAATTTGTTTTGCTAAAATTGCTCCTCCCATATCCATTTGAGACATAATCCAACCGCCAAAAATATCTCCATTAGCATTTGTATCAGATGGCATAGCTAACGTTCGTAATACTATTTTTTTTTTTATAGATTTCTTTATTGTATTCATATAAATTTTTTTATTTTTTATAATATGATAATTTTATTAAATTTAAACATTTTTATATTTTTTTTAAATATAATTTTAATAAACAATAAAAAATAAATATTATTATAAAAAAAATTAATATTTTTATTATTAAAAAAATAATTATATTATATATTATTAATAATAAATTTTTTATTATAAATAATATGATTTGATTTAATAATAAAAAAATATTTAATTTTAATATTAAAAATAATAATAATATTATAATAAAAAATATTATTTTTAATTTTATTTTTTTTTTAATTATTAATTTTATATAATAAAAATTATTTCTAATAAATATTAAAATTGAAATTATTAATAATATAAAAAATGATGATAAAAATGTTGTCATTAATATTTTAATAATATTAATTATAATTAATAAAAATATTATTATTATTAATATTTTTAACATAATTGATTTTTTAATGTTTTTTAATTTAATATATTTAATATATCATGATAAATAACATAATTTATAATAATATAAAATTTTAAAACATAATCTATTTAATTGTTGCAGATTTTAATTTAAAAATTAATTTTTTAATTTTTTTTAACATAATATCATTATTATAATGATATTTTTCAATTAATTTTATAATTATAGAACCACAAATTACACCCTGAGTTCCAGATGATAATGAATTTTTAATATGTTGTATTTTTGAAATTCCAAAACCTTGTAAAATTGGTTTAGAATTATATTTTTTTAATTGATTAATAATATTTAAATTAGGATTATTAATTTTATTTTTTAATCCAGTAACTCCAGAATGTGTAATTAAATAAACATATCCTTTACTTTTTTTTGCTATTTTTTTTATTAATTTTTTATCAGAATTAGGAGGACAAATAAAAATTTGAAGTATATTATATTTTTTAGAATAATATTCAAAAATTGAAGATTCTTCTATAGGAAGATCAGGTATTAATACTGAATCTATATCAATTTTTTTACATTTTTTATAAAAATTTTTAATGCCTTTATTAAAAATAATATTTGCATAAACTAATATTCCAATTGGAATAGTAGGATATTTTTTTCGTATTGTATTTAAAATTTTAAAACATTTAGAAATAGTAATTTTATTAGATAAAACACGCATATTAGCATTTTGTACAATAATTCCATCTGCTAATGGATCTGAAAAAGGTATGCCTAATTCTAATGCATTAACACCTGATTTAATAAAAATATCAATAATTTGATAAAATGATTGTATAGATGGATCTCCAATAGTTATATATGGAACAAAACATCCTTCATTAATTAATTTTATTTTTTGAAACATTATCTCATATCGATTCATAATATTTTTCCTGATTTGAAATATTTTTATATACTGTTAAAATATCTTTATCTCCTCTTCCAGATAAATTTACAACAATAATTTGTTTTTTATTAGGATTTTTATTCATAATTTTTAATGCATAAGCAAGAGCATGTGAAGATTCTAAAGCAGGAATGATACCTTCATATTTACATAAATTAATAAATGCATTTAATGCTTCTTTATCAGTTATTGAATCATAAACAACTCTACCAATAGAATTTAACCAAGCATGTTCTGGACCAACAGATGGAAAATCTAATCCAGCTGAAATAGAATGTGATTTTTTAATTTGTCCATCTATATTTTGCATCATAGCAGATTTCATTCCAAAATAAATTCCTGTTTTTCCATGCTTTATTGGTGCACCATGTTTTCCTGTTAAAATTCCTAAACCTCCTGGCTCAATTCCAATAAGTTTGACATTATCATTAATAAAATTATGAAATATACCAATAGCATTAGATCCTCCACCAACACATGCAATAATTTTATCTGGTAATTGTGATTCTTGATTTAAAATTTGTTGTTTTGTTTCAATACCAATAATTTTTTGAAATTCCCGTACCATAATAGGATATGGGTGAGGTCCTGCAGCTGTTCCTAGCATATAATAACTATTATTATAATTTTCTGTCCAATCTCTTAAAGCTTCATTACAAGCATCTTTTAATGTTTCAGAACCATTTTTTACAGGTATAACTTTTGCTCCCATTAATTTCATTTTAAAAACATTAGTTTTTTGTCTTTTTATATCTTTATTACCCATATAAATACGACATTTTAAATTTAATAATGAACAAGCAAATGCTGTTGCTACTCCATGTTGTCCTGCTCCAGTTTCTGCTAATACATATTTTTTATTCATTTCTTTTGCTAATAATGCCTGACCAAGAACTTGATTAGTTTTATGAGCTCCCCCATGTAATAAATCTTCTCTTTTTAGATAAATTTTTGTTTTTGTATTTTTTGTTATATTTTTACATAATGTTAATGGAGTAGGTCGACCTGCATAATTTTTTAATAAATAAGATAATTTTTTTTGAAAATTAGAATTATTTTGTGAATTTACAAAATATTTTTCTAATTGTTTTAATGCTGGAATTAAAATTTGAGGTACATACATGCCACCAAAATTTCCAAAATATGGATTTAATAAATTCATAATAATAATTCCTATTATAAATATTAATTAAAATATTATTTTTAATTAATAATATTAATTTATAATGATTTTAATTTTTTAAATAACTTTTTTAATTTTGTATGATCTTTAATTCCAGGGAATTTTTCTAATTTTGAATTAAAATCTAATCCAAAACAATTTAATTTAGATGCTGCATCACAATTTTCTAATGATAATCCTCCAGATAAAAACACTTTTTTTAAATTATAATTTTTAATTTTTTTCCAATCAAAACTTATTCCACTACCCCCTTTAAAATTATCAAATAAATAATAATCAATATATTTAAAATTTAATTTTTTTTGATTTTTTTCTATATAAATCGCTTTCCAAATTTTAATATTTTTGTATATTTTTTTTTTTAAATTAATAATATATTTTTGATTTTCATTTCCATGCAATTGTATAGCATATAAATTTAATTTTTTAAATAAAAAATTAATTTTATCAATATTTTCATTTTGAAATACTCCAACGTATTTTAATTTTGTTGAATTAATAATATTTTTTGCAATATTATATTTAATATACCTTAAAGAATTTGGAATAAATATTAATCCTCCATATACTGCACCTAATTTTTTAGATATTTTAGCATCTTTAGGTCTTGTTAAACCACAAATTTTATTATTACCAAATAAAATACTATTAATTTTTAAACCAATATTTTTAGATTTCATAATGGATGAACCAATTAAAAATCCATTAACTATATTTTTTAATTTTTTTACTTGTTGATTATTTTTTATTCCAGATTCACTAATAATAATTTTATTTTTAGGTATTAATGGAGCAAGTTTATATGTTCTATTGATATCAATATTTAAATTTTTTAAATTTCTATTATTTATACCAATAATTTTAACATTTAATTGAATTGCTCGATTTAATTCAGATATATTATTAATTTCAGTTAGAATTCCCATATTTAATTGATGTGCAATATATTCTAAAGATTTATATTGTTGATCATTTAATACAGATAACATTAATAATATAGCATCAGCATGATGATATCTAGCTAAATATATTTGATAAGGATCAATAAAAAAATCTTTACATAATATTGGTTGTTTAACTAATGTACTTACTTGAGATAAAAATTCAAATTTACCCTGAAAATATTTTTCATCAGTTAAAATAGAAATAGCTGATGCATGTCTTTTATAATATTTAATAATATTATTAATATTAAATTTATTATTAATAATTCCTTTTGATGGAGATGATTTTTTAATTTCTAGAATAAAAATTGATTGTTCAGATTGTAATTTTTTATAAAAATTTCGATTTGAAATAGTAATATTTCTTTGAATGTCATATATTGATTTTTTTTTTTTTTGAATTTTTAACCAACTTAATTTATCATATAAAATATTATTTAAAATATTAATTGTCATAATTTTTCTCTTTTGATATATTTTTTATATGTTGATTAATTTCTCCACTTTCAATTTTTTCAAAACATATTTTTGTATTTAATTTAAGATTCTCATATCCAAATATTTTAAGTAAAATTGCTGCATTCATTGCAATTAAATATTTATATTCAATAGGTCCTCTACCTTTACATATATTTTTAAAATCTAAATAATTTTCTTGAATAGTTTTTTTTTTAAACAAAAAATTTTTTACTCTATTAATTCCAAAATCTTCAGGATATAAATTATATGAAATAATTTTTCCATTTTTAACTTCTACTATCTTTGTTTTATAATTTAATGTAATTTCATCTATACCATGACTATGTAATAATATTACTCTTTCATAATTTAATTGATGAACAATTTTAGCTAGAGGTAATAATAAATGAGGTGAATATACTCCAATAACAGAATAATTTGGTCTTGAGGGATTTAATAATGGACCTAATATATTAAATATAGTTCTTGTTTTTAATTCTTTTCTTATTTTTGTTACATACTTAAAACCAAAATGATATTGAGGGGCGTATAAAAAACATATATTTAATTTATCTAATTGTTTTTTAGATTCTTTAGGGTTTATTTTAATATTAATATTATTTTTTTTTAATATATCTGCAGATCCTAATTGACTAGATACACCACTATTACAATGTTTAATAATTTTTAATCCAAGAGATGAAACTACTAAAGCACTTAACGTAGATACATTAATTATATTAACATGATCTCCACCCGTTCCTGCAATATCTGCAAATAAATATTTAGGTTTTGGAAAATTAATAGAATTTTCTTGTAAACATTTTATTGCACCAATAATTTCATTAATTGATTCTAATCTTATTTTTAAAATAGTTAATATTGATGTTAATTTTATTACAGATATTTTATTTTTGATAATTTTTTTAAATAAATTATAACTTTCTAATTCATTACATGTTTTTAATGCATATATTTTTTTAAATATTTTTTTCATTTTATATTTTATATTATTAATATTATTAATATTGTAAATTTTATTAAGAATTAAATTTTTTAATAAATATTATATATAATATAATATATCTATAATTATTTTATACAATAATTTTATATTTATATATTTTTATAGGAATTATTATATGGATTTATTATTTGAATATAGTTTATTTTTATTAAAATTAATTACTTATTTAATATTAATATTTATTTTCATAATATCAGTTTCTTATTTTTTTAAAAAAAATATTAAAAAAAAATATAAATTAAAAATTAAAAGTATTTCTAATTTTTACAATCATATAATTGATATATCATTTAAAAATAAAATACAATTTAATAAAAAAAATTTTATAAAACACACTAAATGGGATTATAAAAAACCAATATTATATGTTTTAAGTTTTTATGGTGATGTTCATGCAAGTGAAGTATCTCATTTAAAAAAAGAAATTTCTATTATTATTTCTATTATTCAACCTAATGATGAGGTTTTATTAAAATTAGAAAGTTTTGGAGGAACAGTACATGAATATGGTTTAGCAGCATCTCAATTACAAAGATTACGAAATCATAATATTAAATTAACAGTAGTAATAGATAAAATAGCTGCTAGTGGAGGATATATGATGGCATGTGTTGCTAATTATATTTATGCTGCTCCATTTGCTATCATTGGTTCTATTGGAGTAATTGGACAAATTCCTAATTTTCATAGATTATTAAAAAAAAATAATATTGATATGGAAATACATACAGCAGGTCATTATAAAAGAAATTTAACAATGTTTGGAGAAAATAATGATCATCATCGTTTAAATTTTCAAAAAAAATTAAATATTACATATAAACTTTTTAAAGATTTTATTTTTAAAATGAGACCTAATTTAAATATTGAAAAAGTTTCTAATGGCGATTATTGGTTTGGAATAACAGCTTTAAAAAAAAAATTAATTGATGAGATAAATACAAGTGAAGATGTAATTTTAAAAAATATGAAAAAATTTAATGTTATTTCTATTAAATATATTAAATCAAGAAATATTTTTAATAATTTTATTTTAAACTTTTTAAAAAAAATATTTACTATATTAAATTAATTTTAATTAAATTATTTTTTTAATAAAATATATTTATATTATATTTAATATTATAAATATATTTAAATAATAAATTATAATAATTAATATCATTTATTATATTATTATTTAAATATATTTATAATATTTCTTATATAATTATTTTTTATTGATGTTTTTTAAAAATATAATTATATTATATTATTTATAATAATGTAATTTTATACTAATTATGAAAATTTTATTAAATTTAAATAATAAAAAAAAAATAAATTTATTAAATTTTGATTATTCTCAAATGAAAAATTTTATGTATTCAATTAATGAAAAACCATTTAGAGCAAATCAAATTATGAATTGGATATATAAACATTTTTGTACTGATTTTAATCAAATGACTAATTTGAAAGATACTTTAAAAAAAAAATTATATAATTTAAGTTATATTCAAGCTCCAAATTATATTAAAAAAGTAATTTCTAAAGATCATACAATTAAATGGTTATTTTCTGTAAATAATGGAATTATTGAAACAATATATATTCCTGAAAAAAAAAGAAATACTTTGTGCATTTCTTCACAAATTGGGTGTATTTTAAAATGTAAATTTTGTGCAACTGGTGAACAAGGTTTTAAAAAAAATTTATTAGTTTCAGAAATTATTGGTCAAATTTGGAGAATTTGTAAAAGTATTAAAAAAAATAAAAAATTAAATCCAATTACTAATATAGTTTTTATGGGAATGGGAGAACCTTTATTAAATTTAAAAAATGTTATTCAATCATTAAAAATTATATTTGATAAATTTGGTTTTAATATTTCTAAAAAAAAAGTGGTATTATCAACATCAGGAATTATACCTGCAATAGATAAATTATCTAATATCATAGATGTTAAATTAGCAGTTTCATTGCATGCATCAAATGATGATGTTAGAAATCATTTAATGCCAATTAATAAAAAATATAATATTCATTTACTTTTATCTTCAATATCAAGATTTATAAAAAAATCAAAATTAAATAAAAATGGAATAACAATAGAATATATCATGTTAAAAAATATTAATGATACTATTTTTCATGCTAAAGAATTAATAAAATTATTAAAAAACATACCTAGTAAAATTAATTTAATTCCTTTTAATAATTTTTCAAATAATTATTTAAAATGTAGTACAAATAATCAAATAAATATATTTTCTAAATTTTTAATTAAACATGGTTTTATTACTACCATTCGTAAGTCTCGAGGACAAGATATTCAAGCTGCATGTGGACAATTAACAGGTAATTATATTAAATAAAATATAAAAAATTATATTATAATTTTATAATAAATATTTAATATATATTTAAAATAGGAATAATATGTGAATTATATTTTTAAATCTATAAAAGGTATGCATGATTACCTCCCTCAGGATATTTTAATTTGGAATAAAATAGAAAATATATTAAAAAAAATATTATATAGTTATAGTTATCATGAAATTAGATTTCCAATAGTAGAAAAAACAATATTATTTCAAAAATCAATTGGTAATACAACTGATATTATTGGAAAAGAAATGTATTCATTTTATGATAAAAAAGGAATAAATATAACTCTACGTCCTGAAGGAACAACCAGTTGTGCAAGATTTGTTATTCAAAATAAATTATTATATCATCAAAAACAAAAATTATGGTATTATGGACCAATGTTTAGATATGAACGTCCTCAAAAAGGTCGATATCGTCAATTTTATCAATTTGGTATTGAAACATTTGGATTTTCAGATCCAGAAATAGAATTAGAATTAATTCTTTTAATAAATAAATTTTTTAATCAATTAAAAATCTCAAAATTCATTACTTTAGAAATTAATTCAATTGGTTCTATTGCTGAACGAAATAAATATAAAATAAAATTAAAAAAATTTTTAAAAAAATATATTAATGTTTTAGATAAAAATTATTTAAGAAAATTAGATCAAAATGCTTTAAGAATTTTAGATAGTAAAGATCAAAATATTCAAAATATATTACTTAAAGCACCGCGTTTAATTGATTTTATTAATTTAAAGTCTCGATTGTGTTTTAATAAATTATGTAATTTAATGGATCATTTTAATATTCCATATGTTATTAATTATAATTTAATTAGAGGATTAGATTATTATAATGATATTGTTTTTGAATGGAAAACTAATTATTTAGGATCAAAAAATACAATATGTGCAGGAGGTAGATATAATAAATTAATAAATATTTTAAAAGGTCCTAATATTCCTGCAGCTGGTTTAGCAATTGGAATGGATAGACTATTACTATTAATTCAATCACTTTCTATTTTTTCTAAAAATATTATAAAATATGATATTTTAATTTTTTTTTATGAAAAAACATTAAAATATAATGCGATATTTTTATCAGAACATATTAGAAATATAATTCCAACATTAAAAGTATTATTAGAATTTCAACCTATAAAATTAAAAAAAATATTTAAAAATATTAACAAATATTATTGTAAAATAATATTATTTGTTAAAGATATTAATATAATTAATGTATATGATATAAAAAATAAAATACATGAAGATATTAAAAAAAAAAATATAATAAATAAAATATGTAATATATTACAATTATAAAAAATATAATTTAAAATATAATTTTTTAAATATAAATATAGAAATAATAGAAATTAATAATTTTAAGGATTTTAAATATGTTTACATATCAAACAGAAAATATACAATCCGATCTAAAAGTATGGAAATATTTAAATAAAGAAATTATTCGACAAGAGCAAAATATTGAATTAATTGCTTCTGAAAATTATGCTAGTATAGCAGTTATGCAAGCTCAGGGATCTCAATTAACTAATAAATATGCTGAAGGATATCCTGGAAAAAGATATTATGGTGGTTGTCATTTTATTGATTATTTAGAGAATATAGCAATTAATAGAGCTAAAAAATTATTTAAAGCAGATTATGCTAATGTACAACCTCATTCTGGTTCACAGGCTAATTTTGCTGTTTATACAGCTTTATTAAAACCTGGAGATTTAATATTAGGTATGGATTTATCTCATGGCGGGCATTTAACGCATGGTGCTTCAATTAATGTTTCCGGAAAAATATATAAATCAATAACATATGGTTTAAATAAATTAGGAAATATTAATTATAATAAAATTGAATATATAGCAAAAAAATATAAACCTAAAATAATTATTGGAGGCTTTTCTTCTTTTTCAAAATTTATAGATTGGAAAATTTTAAAAGAAATTTCTAATAATATTGACGCATATTTATTAGCTGATATTTCTCATGTTTCTGGATTAGTAGTTACAGGTTTATATCCTAATCCAATTAATTATGCAGATGTTGTAACAACAACAACACATAAAACATTATCAGGACCTAGGGGGGGATTAATATTATCTAAAAATAAAGATGATAAATTTTATCAAAAAATTAATTCTGCAGTATTTCCAGGAATTCAAGGTGGTCCTTTAATGCATGTTATTGCGGCTAAAGCTATTGCTTTTAAAGAAGCATTAAATCCATCATTTAAATTATATCAAAAACAAATTTTAAAAAATTCAAAAATAATGGTAAATACTTTTATAAAAAATAATTTTGATATCGTTTCTGGTGGAACAGATAATCATTTATTTTTAATAAATTTAAAAAAAAATAATATTACTGGAAAAAAAGCAGAATATTTATTGGAATTAGCAAATATTATTGTAAATAAAAATAGTATCCCAAATGATGCAACTAGTCCTTTTGTTACTTCTGGAATTCGAATCGGAACTCCTGCTATTACCAGAAGAGGTTTTAAAGAAGTAGAATCAAAAATAGTTTCTGAATGGATAGTAGATATTATTAATAATAATAATAATAATCAAAAAATATTAGATATTAAAAATAATGTATTAGATTTATGTCAAAAATATCCTGTTTATATAAAACATTTTTAATATAATTTATATAAAAATATAATTATTTTGGTAAATTAATATTAATTGTATTGTTATAAATATCATTTATATCCTTACAATAAGGAATCATACCTAAAAATGGTTGTTTAATAAATTTGTTTATTGTATATATATAATTTAAAATATATGGTTCAGGTTTTATACAATTAGCATACCAACCAGAAAACTGTACACCAGAATTTAAAATAGCCTGAGTTGTTAAAATAGTATGATTAATACATCCTATTTCCATTTTAATAACTAAAATAACAGGAATTTTTTCTTTTTTTACCCAATCAGCAAGAGTAATTTTTTTAAATATTGGTGTATACCATCCACCAATACCTTCAATAATAATCCAATTTGATTTTTTTTGGATAATTTTTAATCCAATAGATAACTTTTTTAAAGTAATATGATTGTTTTTATTATTTAAAAAATTAGGCGGTAGAGGATTATAAAATGAAAAAGGATTAATTTCTTCATATTTAAATTTAATATTACTATTTTTTTTTAAAAATATTGCATCTTGATTTCTTAAACCATTAATTGTTTGTGTACAACCTGTCGATATAGGTTTATATCCTGCTGTATTAAATCCTAATTTTGATGCTTTTTTTAATAATATTGTTGATATTATTGTTTTTCCTACATTAGTATTTGTTCCAGTAATAAACCATTTTTTTATCATATTTTTTATATTATATTTAAGAATATTAATTAATTTTTACTACCTATTTAAAATAGGTAGAATTATAATATTACAATATATTATAATTTTATTTACATGAAGCATTATAATAATTTTTTTTATTATTTATATTTAAATAATGTTTTTTATTAGTATTAATAATATTTTTTTTAGTATGTAATCCTAATTTTTTAAATAACTTTAAATCTTCTTCTTGTTTTGGATTTGATGTAGTTAATAATTTACATCCATAGAATATAGAATTTACACCTGCCATAAAACACATAGTTTGCATATTTTGATCCATATTTTCACGACCTGCAGATAATCTAATATAAGATTTTGGCATCATAATTCGAGTTACTGCAATAGTTTTAATAAAATCAAAATCTTCAATATTTTTACTATTTTCTAAAGGGGTTCCTTTAATTTTTACTAATCTATTAATAGGTATACTTTCAGGAACTTTATCTAAATTAGATAATTGTATTAATAATTCTATACGATCAATTGTTTTTTCTCCTAAACCAAATATACCACCAGAACATACTTTTATTCCTGATTTTCTAATAATTTTTAATGTATCTAATCGATCTTGATATGTTCTTGTAGTAATAATATTTTTATAAAAATTTTTTGAAGTATCTAAATTATGATTATAAAAATCAAGACCTGCCATAGATAATCGTTCTGCTTGATTTTGATTAATACTTCCTAAAGTCATACAAGTTTCCATACCCATTTTTTTTATTTTTTTAATTATTTTTAATAAATATGGCATATCTTTTTCTTTAGGATTTTTCCATGCAGCACCCATACAAAATCGATTAGAACCTGATTTTTTTGCCTTTTTTGCTTCTTCTAATATTTTTGTAATATCTAATAATTTTTCATTTTTTATATTAGTATTATACCTTGAACTTTGTGAACAATATTTACAATCTTCAGGACATAAACCGGTTTTTATTGATAATAAAGTACTAATTTGAATTTCATTAGGATTAAAATATTTTCGATGTATTTTTTGTGCATTAAATATTAATTCTAAAAAAGGTATTTTAAATAATTGTTTTACTTCATCTATTGTCCATTTTTTTTTCATTTATTAATTTCCAAAATAATATTTTTATTTAAATTAATTATTTATGATAAAATATTTAATATTTTAATATAAATGAATTATGAAAAAAAATTATTTAGTTTTCAATTCTCAACATATTTGGCATCCATATGATTCTATTACTAATCCCCTTCCCTGTTATCTTGTTTCTTCAGCAAAAGGAATAAATTTTAAATTAAATTCTGGTTTAAACATTATTGATGGAATGTCATCCTGGTGGGCAATAATTCATGGATATAATCATCCTTTATTAAATAAAACATTAATAAATCAAAGTAAAAAAATTTCACACATTATGTTTGGAGGAATAACACATTATCCTGCAATTTTTTTATGTAATGAATTATTAAAAATTCTACCAAAAAAATTAAATAATATATTTTTATGTGATTCTGGATCAGTTTCTATTGAAATAGCTATGAAAATGGCATTACAATATTGTAATTTAAAAAAAAATAATAAAACAATGTTTTTAACAATACGTAATGGATATCATGGAGATACATTTTCTGCAATTTCAGTATGTGATCCAAAAAATTCTATGCATAAATTATATAATAAAATTATACCTAAATATTTATTTGCAAAACAACCTAAATTATCTTTTAAAGAAAAATGGAATAATTATGATATTTATTCTTTTATTAATATTATATTAAAAAATAAATTTAAAATTATAGCAGTTATTGTAGAACCAATTGTACAAGGTATAGGTAATATGACATTTTATCATCCTGAATATTTAAAACAAATAAGATTATTATGTAATATGTATAATATTTTATTAATTATTGATGAAATAGCTACTGGATTTGGAAGAACTGGAAAAATGTTTGCATATCAATATGCTAATATTATTCCAGACATATTATGTATAGGAAAATCATTAACTGGAGGTATGATGACATTAGCAGCAACTATTACTACTAAAGAAATTGCTATTAAAATTAGTAATAATTATCCTTATAAAATTATGCATGGTCCAACATTTATGGGAAATCCATTGTCTTGTTCTGTTGCTAAAAAAAATATTTCTTTATTAAGAAAGAATATATGGAAAAAACAAATTAATTATATTGAACAATATTTTAAAAAAAAATTATTTTTTTTATTAAAACATCCTAGAATTTCTAAAATTAGAATTTTAGGTGCAATTGCTGTAATTGAATGTTATAATTTTATTAATTTAAAATTAATACAAAAATTTTTTATAAATTATGGAGTTTGGATTAGACCATATAAAAAGATTATTTATTTAACACCTCCATATATTATTAAAAAATTTCATTTAAATAAATTAATTAAATCAATTACATATGCTATTAAAGATAATTCATTATTTTTTTTTTAAAATTATTATATGATTATATTTTATAATTTGTAATCCAAGTAGGATTTTTACCCACTTTATATTCATACATTTTATTTAAATATCCATTTGCCATAGAAATACTATATACGATCATTGTATTAGATTTTTGACCTACAGAAATTAAATATTTATTATTATAATCTATAATAAAAGATTTTGGTTGTTTAGTAGTATAAATTTTATACATAAAATTTAATTTTTTTTGAGTATTAATTTTAAATACACTAATTGTATTATATATTCTATCAGATGCATATAAATAATTATTACATGAAGTAATTTGGATATCTGAAGACCAAAATTTATTATTATTATTTTTATAAAATAAATCAATATTTTGAATATTTTTAATATTTTTTTTAATATTATTAATTTTCCATACATCTATTGTTCCATTTAATTCATTAATACTATAGCAATATTTTTTATTATTATGATATATAAAATGTCTTGGACCTGATTTTTTTTTACATATTGCGTAATTTATCATTTTTAATGGTGATTTTAAATTATTATTATTTAAATTAAATATATAAATACGATCATCTAATAAAGCTAATGTTAAAACTAGTGTATTTGATGTATCTACATGAACTGAATGACATCCTTTAAGATTATTAAAAATTTGTATAGGTTGACTTGGAATATGATTATTATTAATATAACTTACACTTAAGCATCCAGCATGATAATAACTACAAAATAAAAATTTTTCATTTTTATCAGTAGAAAGATAATTAGGACTATATGGAATATTTATTTTTCCAATTTTTTTTAATGTTCCATTAAATAAAATATCATATACTAAAATTTGATAATTTGGTCTTATTCCAATATATAATTTTTTTCTTTTTTTTAAAATAGTTATTGGTTGTCCTTCTTTGTTATCAGTATTAATAATTTGTATTAAAATCATTTTTCCAGTATAGTATAATTCCCAAACTTCAATTTCCCTATTTGTAGCAGTAACTACATAAATAATTTGTTTCATAATATACCTAAATTTTATAAAAAAAATATAATTTAATTAATTATTAATAATAATACTATTTTTTATTTTTTTTAATATATAAAATATCCATTTTATTCTTTTTTTATCATCAGTAATATAATATGATATTTTTAAAGAATATTGATCATTT
Source organism: Buchnera aphidicola (Therioaphis trifolii) (assembly GCF_005080705.1). Classification (NCBI taxonomy): domain Bacteria; kingdom Pseudomonadati; phylum Pseudomonadota; class Gammaproteobacteria; order Enterobacterales; family Erwiniaceae; genus Buchnera; species Buchnera aphidicola. Next base: position 220,721 of record NZ_CP032996.1, read on the forward strand.
AATTTCCATTTTTTAAATTCTATTTTACAAATATTTAATAATTTAGTAATATCAATTAAATTATTTTGCTTAGAAAATATAATAATAGTATTTTTTTTATTAGATTTTATTTTTAAAATACCCATTTTTTTTGAAAAAATTTTAATTTTTATCATTATAATTAAATTTTTTACTTCTATTGGTAATATTCCAAATTTATTAATTAATTTTTTTTTAATTTTTAATAATTTATCTATATTATTAATTGAAAAGATTTTCTTATACCAAATTAATCTTAAATTAATATCAGAAATATATTTTTCAGGAAATATTGTTGGAATTGATAATTTAATTTCTGGATTTTCTTGTTCTAATTCATGCAATGATAAACTTTTATTATTTTTAATATATTTTATTGCTTTATTTAAAAATTTAATATAAAGAGATAATTCAATATTTTTAGAATGTCCGCTTTGGTTTTTTCCTAATAATTCTCCCACACCTCGAATTTCTAAATCATGTTTTGATAATTCAAAACCTGAATTAAAATTTTGATTAGAATTAATTGCTTCTAATCTTTTTTTTCCATTTAATGATATTGTTTTTTTATTTTTTATTAAAAACCAAGCATAAGATTGTATATTAGATCGTCCAACTCGACCTCTTAATTGATGTAATTGAGCTAATCCAAAATATTCTGCATCTTCTATAATAATAGAATTAACTGACGGTATATCAATACCTATTTCTATAATAGTAGTACATATTAATATTTGAAACTTTTTTTTTAAAAAATTATTCATTATTTTTTTTAAGATTTCACTATTCATTTTTCCATGTGCAATTTGAAATTTTGCTTCAGGAACAATTTTTTTTAATATAATTAATTTTTCTTTTAAGTTTTGTATTTTATTACAAATAAAATATAATTGTCCATTTCTTGAAATTTCAAATAAAATAATTTTTCTAATTAATTTTTTATTATATATTTTTACAAATGTTTTTACTGGTAATCGGTTTATTGGTGGTGTTGAAATAATTGATAAATCGAGAATACCATTAATAGCCATATTTAATGTTCTTGGGATAGGTGTAGCAGTTAACGTTAAAACATCAATATGAGAAAACATCTTTCTTATATTTTCTTTTTGATTAACTCCAAATTTATGTTCTTCATCAATAATTAATAATCCTAAATTATACCATTTTAAATTATTAAATAAAATTTTATGTGTAGCAATAATAATATTAATATTTCCAGTATTAATATGATTCATTAATATTAGTTGTTTAGATTTTTTTTGAAAACGTGATAAAATACCAATTTTAATATTATATTTTAAAAATCTATTTTTAAAAGTTTTATAATGTTGTTGAGCTAATATAGTAGTTGGTGCTAAAATTAAAACTTGTTTTTTATTTTTTACAGCAATAAATGATGCTCGAATTGCTATTTCTGTTTTTCCAAATCCTACATCACCACAAATTAATCGATCCATGGGAATTGATTTATTCATATCTAATAATACTGATTTCATAGCTAAGTTTTGATCTTTAGTCATTTCAAATGGACACATTTTACAAAATAATTCATATTCTTTATTATAGTTTTGAAAAGAAAATCCTAATTTAGTCATACGATTTGCATGATTTTCTAATATTTGTATTGCAGTATCATTAATATTTTTAAAAATTCTTTTTCTTTCTGTATTCCATTTTTCACAACCTAATTTATTTAAAATTATTTTTTTATTATTAAAATTAGAATTATATTTTTTAATTAAATATAAATTTGAAATAGGTATATATAGTTTATCATTATTTGCATAAAGTATAGTAATGTATTCATTTAAAATATTATTATGTTTAATAATACTTAATCCTTTATATTGTCCAATGCCATATTTAATATGAATAACTAAATCATTTTCCAAAAAAGATAATATTTTTTTTTTTTTCATAAAAATTATTTTTCATTTTAAAAAAAATTTGTTATTATATATAAATAATATAAATAAAAATATTAAATTATTAAAATAATTATATTTTTTAATTAAAAATATTTTTAAAATTGAAAATAAGGAATATAATAATGACTATTAAAGTTGGTATTAATGGATTTGGTAGAATTGGTAGAATAGTATTTAGATTAGCTCAAGAAAGATCAAATATTGAAATTGTTGGTATTAATGATTTACTTGATATTAAATATATAGCTTATATGTTAAAATTTGATTCTACACATGGAAAATTTGTAGGTTCAATTAAAATTAAAAATAATTATATTCTTATAAATAATAAGAAAATTATGATTTTTTCAGAAAAAAATCCAGAAAATATTCCTTGGAATACTTTAAATACAGATATAGTTATTGAGTCAACAGGTATATTTCTTACTACAAGTAGCGCAAAAAAACATATTATATCAGGAGCAAGAAAAGTTATTATTACAGCTCCACCTAAAGATAATACACCTATGTTTGTTAATGGTGTAAATTTTGATCAATATTCTGGTCAAGATATAGTATCTAATGCATCTTGCACTACAAATTGTTTAGCTCCTTTAGCTAAAGTAATTCATGAAAATTTTGGTATTATAGAAGGATTAATGACAACTGTACATGCTACTACTGCAACACAAAAAACTGTTGATTCACCTTCACAAAAAGATTGGAGAGGAGGTAGAGGTGCATTACAAAATATTATACCATCATCAACAGGAGCCGCTATTGCAGTTGGTAAAGTATTACCTGATTTAGCAGGAAAATTAACAGGTATTGCATTTCGTGTTCCCACTCCAAATGTTTCTGTAGTAGATTTAACTGTAAAATTAAATATTGCAACAAATTATAACGAAATTTGTAAAATTATTAAAGATGCTTCTAAAAAACATATGAAAAATATTATCGGTTATGTTAATGAAGATGTTGTTTCTACAGATTTTAATGGTTCTCATATAACATCAATTTTTGATGCTAAAGCAGGTTTATCTTTAAATAATAATTTTGTAAAATTAATTTCTTGGTACGATAATGAAACTGGTTATTCAAGTAAAGTTTTAGATTTAGTAAATTTAATTGCTTAATTAATATAATTAAATGTAATTTTTTAAGAAAAAAAAACAGCATGTTTAATTATTATATGAAATTATTACATGCTGTATTTATACCTAATAAATTTAATTATATAATAAAAAATATAAAATATAATTTTTTAAATTTATTATTTAAATAATTATATTTTTTATTTCTATCATTATTTTTTTTAACCATTCTTTTATTCTATCATCACTTTGTTTTTGTTGTCTATCTTCATCAATAACTAATCCTACAAAATTATTTTTGTCAAATAATGCCTTAGAAGATTCAAAATTATATCCTTTAATTGGCCATTTTCCAATTAATGTAACATTTTTTTTTTTTAAAATATTATATATTATTCCCATTGCATCACAAAAATATTCACTATAATCTTCTTGATCACCACATCCAAATAGTGCTATTATTTTATTTTTTAAATTTATTTTTTTTAATTTTGGTAAAAATTCATCCCAATCACATTGTAATTCACCATAATACCAAGTTGGTATTCCAAAAATTAAAACATCAAATTCATTAATTTTATTTATTTTAATATTAGCAATATCATAAATTTCTGATTTATTTGATCCAATGATATTATAAATTTTTTTTGCAATTTTTTCAGTATTTCCAGTATCACTACCAAAAAAAATTCCTATTTTTTTCATTTTATCTCCATAATAAATTATAATTTATTTCATATTAAATATTTTAAATTTTTCAATTATTAAAAAAAATATTAATAAATATATTTTATCAAAATAAAATAATGATTTTAATTATTTAATTATATTTTAAATATTTTATTAAATGGAAAAATAATATGAATAATTTTCAATTAGAAAAAATTATTAATAAAAAATTAAATAATCATTTATTTCATGATGTAATACCGAATGGTTTACAAATTGAAGGAACAAAATATATAAAAAAAATTATTACAGGAGTAAGTATTTGTCAAAAATTAATTAATATTGCTATTAAAAAAAATGCTCAAGCTATTATTGTACATCATGGTTTTTTTTGGAAAAATGAATGTTCTAAAATTATCAAAAATAAAAAAAAAAGATTAAAATCAATTTTAGAAAATAATATTAATATATATAATTGGCATTTACCTTTAGATATACATAAAACGTTAGGAAATAATATTCAAATAGCTAATCAATTAAATATAAATGTATTAGGAAAAATATCAGATTTAATTTTATGGGGAAAATTTAATTCTCCTATTTCTGTATTAAATTTATTTAATAAAATACATAATAAATTTAAAAGAAAACCTTTATGTTTTCAACATAATAAAAATAATATAATTAATAATATTGCTTGGTGTAGTGGAAAAGGCCAAGATTTTATAAAAAATATTCATGAATTCAATATTGATGCATTTTTAACAGGAGAAGTATCTGAAGATACTTTACATTATGCTTATGAAAATAAAATTCATTTTTTTTCAGCAGGACATTATGCTACAGAACGATATGGAATTCAAGCATTAGGAATATGGTTAATGAAAAAATATAATTTAGATATTGAATTTATTGAATTATATAATCCAGTATAAAATTTATTTTTTATTTACATAAAATTTAAATTAATAATTTAATTATATTAATAGGTGAAACATGAAAAAAGAAATTAATAATAAATTTTTTAAATGTAGTAGTTTAAATCAATTATATATTGAAAAAATTTATCAAAAATTTATAAAAAATCCTAATTTAGTATCTGTATATTGGAAAAAATTTTTTAAAAATAACGAACATGATTTTGAAAATATTAATTTATTACAAATAAATAACGAAAAAAACGTTTTTCAATATGAAAAATTAAAAATATTAAAATTTATAAAATATATTAGAAAATATGGACATCAATATTCAAATACTAATCCATTAAAAAATGTTTTAACAAAAGACAAATTATATTCATTAATATTTAATGATTTTTGTTTAAGAAATGATGATATCAATAATATTGATAGTATATTTAAAAAAAATAATAATTTTAAAAAAATATATTTGAAATTTACTAATATATATTGTCAATCTATTGGGATTGAATATATGCATATTTCAAATATTAATGAAAAAAAATGGTTACAAAAATATATTGAAAAAAAAAAATTAGAATTTCAAATTCCAAAAAAAAAACAAAAAAAAATATTAAAACAATTAATAAAATCAGAAGTATTTGAAAAATATTTACATGCTAAATTTCCAGGATCAAAACGTTTTTCTTTAGAAGGATGTGAAGTATTAATTTCTTTATTAAAAGAAATTATATATTACACTTATAATAAAATAACAAAAAAAATTATTATTGGTATGGCTCATAGAGGACGATTAAATGTTTTAGTAAATATTTTAAATAAAAATATTTCTGATTTATGTAATGAATTTTCTGAAAAATATAAAATATCATATGGTACTGGAGATGCAAAATATCATCTTGGTATGACATCGCAAATAAAAATAAAAGATAAAATAATAGAAATTGATTTAAAATCTAATCCTTCGCATTTAGAAATTATTAATCCAGTAGTTATGGGTTCTTCTCGTGCTTATATTGATCAATGTCAACTTAAGGATACGAATTGTATTTTACCTATAAATATTCATGGGGATGCTGCGATTATTGGTCAAGGAGTAAATCAAGAATTATTAAATATGTCTCAAACAAGAAATTATTTTATTGGAGGTATATTACATATTGTTATTAATAACCAAATTGGTTTTACAACTTCTAATATAAAAGATATACGATCTAGTCAATATTGTACAGATATTGCTAAAATGATACAATCTCCTGTTTTTCATGTTAATGCTGATGATCCAGAAGCTGTAATTTTTGTTACAAAATTAGCATTAGATTTTAAATATAAATTTAAAAAAGATGTTTTTATAGATTTAATTTGTTATCGAAGAAGAGGACATAATGAAGCTGATGAACCAAGTGTAACACAACCATTAATGTATAAAAAAATCAAACAACATAAAACAATTTGTCAAATTTATCATAAATATTTAATGTCAGAAATACAACTTGATAGTAATTATTTAAATAACGAAATAGAAAAACAAAGAAATAAATTAAATAGATTAACTTTTATAAAAAAAATAAATCATAATAATTTAAATATTTTTATAAATAAAAAAAAATATATTTTAAAAGAAGATTTAGAACTATTATTTAAGAAAATTAATTATATACCTAAATTTATTAATTTACATGAAAGAGTATTAAAAATATATAAAGAACGACAAAATATGATACTTAATGATCAATTATTTGATTGGGGTTCATTAGAAACTCTTGCATATGCAAATATATTATCTCAAGGTATATCATGTAGATTATCTGGTGAGGATGTTGGAAGAGGTACATTTTTTCATCGACATGCTATAGTATATGATCAAAAAAATGGATCAAGTTATATTCCTTTAAATCATTTAAAAAAAAATCAAGGAAAGTTTTATATTTGTAATTCTGTACTTTCAGAAGAAGCTGTATTAGCTTTTGAATATGGGTATTCAATTGATTCAAAAAATACAATTAACATTTGGGAAGCGCAATTTGGTGATTTTTTTAATGGAGCACAAATTGTTATAGATCAATTTATTAGTTCAGGAGAACAAAAATGGGGAATAAAATCTAAATTAATTATGTTATTACCTCATGGTTATGAAGGACAAGGACCAGAACATTCTTCAGCTCGATTAGAAAGATTTTTACAACTATCTTCTCAAAATAATATAAAAATTTGTATTCCTTCTACTTCAGCGCAAATGTATCATATATTAATTCATCAATCGTTTTGTGAAAATATAAAACCCTTAATTATTTTAACTCCAAAATCTCTTTTAAGAAATCCTATGACATATTCTAATTTTTTAGAAATAAAAAATGGAAAGTTTTATAAAATTATTGATGAAATTAAAAATTTTAAAAAAAATAATATTAAAAAAATTATTTTTTGTTCTGGAAAAATATATTACGATTTATTTAATGAAAGAGAAAATCAAAAAATAAAAAACATTATTTTGATTCGTATTGAACAATTATATCCATTTCCGAAATATGAAATTTTAAAATTAATAAATTTTTATAAAAATAAACAATTTTATTGGTGTCAAGAAGAACCAAAAAACCAAGGTGCATGGTATTATATGTATCATAAATTTAAAAAAATTATACCTAATAATACTTTAAAATATATCGGTCGTACTTCTTCTGCTGCTCCCGCAGTAGGATGTTTATGTGTACATAAAAATCAACAAAAAAAAATTATTTTTGATGCTTTAAATGTTTAATAAAGAGATATTTAAATGAATCAAACAAATATTTTAGTTCCGGAATTACCTGAATCGATTAATAAAGCTACTGTTGTTAAATGGTATAAGAAAATAGGAGATCTTGTTAAACAAGATGAAGTATTAGTAGATATAGAAACTGAAAAAGTAATTTTAGAAGTTCCATCACAAGTTAATGGTATTTTAATAAAAATATTACAATCTACAGGAACGATAGTACATAATAAACAAATTTTAGGGTATATAAAAGAAATTAAAGAAAATAAAAATTTAAAAAAAAATATTTTTTTTAAAAATAAAATTCAAAATAAAAAAAATCATTTTGAAATATCAAATAATCAAAGAAATTATCTTAGTCCTTCTTTAAGAAGAATTATTGCAACAAAAAATAATCTATTAAATAATTCTAATAATCAAGATTTTAAATTCAATTATTCAAAAAAAAAAAAAAAATTATTAATAAATGATACTACATTAAATAAAGAACATAGAGTACCAATTACTATAGTACGAAAACGAATAGCAGAAAGATTATTACGTACTATGCATAATACTGCTATGTTAACAACATTTAATGAAGTAAATATGAAATCAATTATTGAAATTCGAAAAAAATATAGTGTTCTTTTTCAAGAAAAATATAATGTAAAATTAGGATTAATGTCTTTTTTTGTTAAATCTGTAGTAGAATCTTTAAAACAATTTCCTTCTATAAATGCAAGAATTGATAATGATGAAATAGTATATTATAAATTTTTTGATATAAATATTGCAATTTCCACAAATAAAGGATTAGTAACTCCGATTTTAAAAAATGCTGATAAAATGTCTATGGCTGACATAGAAAAAAAAATTAAATATTTTGTATTACAAGGTAATGAAGGAAAATTACAATTATCAGATTTATTAGGTGGTAATTTTACAATTACTAATGGAGGAACTTTTGGATCATTATTATCAACTCCAATAATTAATCCACCTCAAACTGCTATTTTAGGAATACATGCTATTAATAATAGAGTTATAGCTATTGATGGAAATATAAAAATTGCACCAATGATGTATATTGCATTATCTTATGATCATTGCATGATTGATGGAAAAGAAGCTGTTAGTTTTTTAAATATGATAAAAAATATATTAGAAGATTTTTCTAGAATTTTATTAAATATTTAAAATATAACATATTTTAAATATTATTATATAATTTCTATTATTAAATATTTACATTACATTTTAAAAAAAATAATAAAAATATCAAAGGATATATTATGAAAACAAATAAATTAGTTTTAATTAGACATGGTGAAAGTAAATGGAATAAATTAAATCAATTTACAGGATGGACTGATGTAAATTTATCTAATCAAGGAATAAAAGAAGCTAAATTAGCTGGAAAATTATTAAAAAAAAATAATTTTTTATTCGATGTTTGTTATACTTCTGTATTAAAAAGAGCAATTTATACTTTATGGTCAATATTAACTGAATTAGAACAATGTTGGTTACCAATTAAAAAAACATGGCGATTAAATGAAAGACATTATGGTGATTTACAGGGATTAAATAAAGAATCAATTATTTCAAAATATGGTGCAGATCAAGTAACACAATGGCGTAGAAGTTTTACAGCAATACCTCCAAAAATACAAAAAGATAAAAATTATTCAATATGTCATGATCAAAGATATCATAATTTATATAAAGATAATATGCCTACTGCTGAAAGCTTAGAATTAACTTTAAAAAGATTATTGCCATATTGGGAAGATCATATTTTTCCAGATATCAAAAAAAAAAAAAGAGTTTTAGTTGTTGCACACGGTAATTCTCTTCGAGCATTAGTAAAATATTTATCTAATTTAAATAATCAAGAAGTTTTTAATTTACATATTCCAACTGGAGTACCTATTATATATAATTTTAATAATAACAAATTTTCAATAAAATATTCATTTTTAAAAAATGAATAAATTTTATATTCTACATTAATATTTTTTTTATTTTTTATAAGATGATATATGATTAAAAGAATTGGTGTTTTAACAAGTGGAGGTGATGCTCCTGGAATGAATGCCGCTATTAGATCTATAGTTCGTACAGGTTTAAATAATAAATTAGAAATGTTTGGAATATATGATGGATATTTAGGTTTATATGAAAATCGTATAATTCAATTAAAATATAGCAATGTATCTAATATGATAAATCGTGGAGGTACATTTTTAGGATCTGCTAGATTTCCTGAATTTCATAATCATAATATTCGAACTATAGCTATAAAAAATATTAAAAATTTAAAAATTGATGCATTAATAATAATTGGAGGAGACGGATCATATCTTGGTGCAAAAAAAATTACAGAATTAGGAATACCATGTATTAGTTTACCTGGAACAATTGATAATGATATTTTTGGTACTGATTATACTATTGGTTATTTTACTGCATTAGAAACTATTATAGAAGCTATTGATCGTTTACGTGATACTTCATTATCACATCAACGTATTTCAATAGTTGAAGTTATGGGAAGATTTTGTGGAGATTTAACTTTATCAGCAGCCATAGCTGGAGGTTGTGAATTTATTGTATTACCTAATATGATATTTAAAAAAGAATTATTATTAAAAGAAATACAAATTGCTATAAAAAAAGGAAAAAAACATGCAATAATTGCAATTACAGAATGTATTTGTGATGTAGAACAATTAGCTAAATATATTGAATACAATACCAATAGAGAAACTAGAGCAACTATTTTAGGTCATATACAAAGAGGAGGAGCCCCAGTTGCATATGATCGTATTTTAGCATCTAAAATGGGAAATTATGCTATTTCAAAAATATTAAAAGGATATGGTGGACAATGTATTGGAATTAAAAATGAAAAAATTATTCATTATGACATTGATGTTGCAACTAAAAATAAAAAAAAAAAATTTCAATATAATTTATTAAAAATAGCAAAAGAATTATATTAAATGATTTTTTTTAAGTGCCGGAAATTATCTATCACCGGCGCTAAATATATTATATTTTTATATAAAAATATTAAATACTTTTAATAAATATATATTATTAATGAATTAATAACGTAATTTATTCGTTATTTTAATTATTTTAGTAAATTTTTCATATATTAATGCTGAGTTACCTAATAGTACTCCATTTATATCATTAGTATTAAAAAATTGTTCAATATTATTTTCATTAACTGAACCACCATATTGTACAATAACATCATGAATATTAATATTACTATTTTCTGAAATATATGTTTTAATAAATTTATGCATTTTAATGACATATTTTAAATCTGCTGCCTGTCCTGTCCCTATTGCCCATATAGGTTCATAAGCAATAATAGAATTTTGAAATGCATTTTTTCCTACTATTGTTATAATTTCATCAATTTGTTTTCTACAAATTAATTCAGATTTATTAAAATTTTTTTCTTTTAAATTTTCTCCTAAACATAAAATTGGAATTATTTTTTTTGATTTTAAAATTTTAAATTTTTGAGCAATACATTTATTATTTTCATAATGTAATATTCTTCGTTCAGAATGTCCAATAATAACATATTTTACTCCAATATCTTTTATCATATTAACAGAAATTTCACCAGTAAATGCTCCTGATAAATTTAAATCAACATTTTGAGCACCTAAAAAAAAATTTTTTTCTTGAATTATATCTTTAATATTATTTATATATACTATCGGAGGAATAAAAATTATAGTATTAATAATACTATGTGTTTTAAAAAACATTTTTAATTTTTTTATAAAATTAGATATTAATATATTATTTCCATTTAATTTCCAATTTCCTGCAATAATAAATTTATTCATAATATCCTCAAATCTAAGAAACTAAGTTACTAAATAAATATTTATATATAACTTAGTTTCTTTAAAAGAAATATAATTTATATTATATAAAATATTATATATTTAATATAATTAATTTAGTTTTTTTATTAAGTAAATTATTTTTTATTTAATTTAAAAAAAGGATCATTTTTAAATTTATTTATAAAAGCTTGTTTTTCATCTTTTTTATTTTTATATATTTTATATAAAATTAATTTAATAATTCGATTTTTACGATCAAATTTATTAAATTTACATTCAATTAAATCATTTATATTTAATACATCTAATTTTTTTGTAATATTAATAATACCAATAACATCATTACCTAAATCAATTTTAGCAATTTTATTATTAATTGAAATAACTTGTCCTGGAACAATATCATCTTTTTTATATTTTTGAATATATTTACTAAAAGTATCTTCTTTTAATTGTTTTATTCCTAAAGAAATTCTTTCTCTTTCAGGATCTACTTGTAATACTACAGCAATAATATCATTTCCTTTTTTATATTTATTTAATTCTTTTTCATTATCATGTTTCCATGAAAGATCTGATAAATGCACTAATCCATCAATTCCACCTTTTAAACCAATAAAAATTCCAAAATCAGTAATAGACTTAATTTTTCCTTTTACATGTACTCCTCTTTTATTTACTTTAGAAAATATTTCCCATGGATTTGGTTTACATTGTTTAATACCTAATGAAATTCGACGTCTTTCAGCATCAATATCTAATATCATTACTTTAACAATTTCATTAATATGTACTATTTTATTAGGATGAATATTTTTATTTGTCCAATCAATTTCAGAAATATGTACTAAACCTTCTATACCTTCTTCAATTTCAACAAAACAACCATAATCTGTTAAATTTGTTACTCTTCCAGTGATTTTTTTACCCTCATGATATCGAGTTAAAATAGAATTCCATGGATCTTCACTTAATTGTTTTAATCCTAATGAAACTCTTGTTTTTTCTTTATCAAATTTTAATATTTTTACAAAAATTTCATCTCCAATACTAACAATATCACTTGGATGTTTTACTCTTTTCCAAGACATATCAGTTATATGTAATAAACCATCTACTCCACCTAAATCAACAAATGCACCATAATCAGTTAAATTTTTTATTATACCTTTAATTTTCATACCTTCTTGAAGATTTAATAATAATTGATCTCTTTCAGCACTTGTTTCAGATTCAATAACTGCTTTTCTTGATACAACAACATTATTTCTTTTTTGATCTAATTTAATTACTTTAAATTCTAATTCTTTATTTTCTAAATGACTAGTATCTTTAATAGGTCTAATATCTACTAATGAACCCGGTAAAAATGCACGTAAATCATTTAACTCAACAGTAAATCCACCTTTTACTCTTCCAATAATTATTCCCATTACAATTTCAGATTTTGCATATGCTTTTTCTAATTCAATCCAACATTCATGTTTTTTTGCTTTTTCTCTAGATAATATTGTTTCTCCAAAACCATCTTCTATAGCATCTAAAGCAACATCAATATTATCACCAACTTTAACTTCTAAATGACCAAATTTATTTCGAAATTGTTCAATAGGAACATATGATTCAGATTTTAAACCAGAATCAATTAAAACTGAATCTTTTTTTATTGCAATAACTGTTCCTGAAATAATTGATCCAGTTTTTGTTTGGATATTTTTTAAAGATTTTTCAAATAACTGTGAAAATGTTTCATTCATATATATTTTTTTAATTCAATTTAATTTAACAACTATTTTTACTTCATGTAAAATAGGTTAGTTAATATTTTCTATAATCATCCTAATTATAGAGTATATTTTTTAAAATATTTATTTTTTTTAATATATTTTATTACTAATTTAAAAACTTCTGTGCAATTCATATTACTAGAATCTATAATAATTGCATTATTTGCTGGTTTTAATGGAGAATATTTTCTATTAATATCTCTATTATCTCTTTTTTGAATTTGAAACAATATATTTTTAAAATTAATATTAAAACCTTTGTTTTTTAATTCATACATTCTTCTATAAACTCTTTGTTTTAATGTTGCTTTTAAAAAAATTTTAATAATAGCATCAGGAAATACAACAGTTCCCATATCACGACCATTAGCAATTAATCCAGGTTTTTTACGAAATAACCTTTGTTTAATTAATAAATTTTTTCTTACATAAGAAATAGTTGATAATTTTGAAGCTATATTTGTTACTTCTTTTGATATAATATATTTTTTTGAAAATTCTTTTGTTATAAAATTATATATCATTCCATTTTTATAAATAAAATAATTATCTAAATCATTTAATAATGATAATAAATTATTTTTTGAAATTAAACCATTTTTTTTTAAAAATAAACATGCAAATATTCTATAAATAATACCAGATTCTAAATTAAACCATTTTAAATATTTAGATAATGATTTAGATAAAACACTTTTTCCCGATCCACTAGGCCCATCTATTGTAATAACAGGAGCTAATTTTATCATTTAAAAATTCTCATATAAAATTTATTGAATGAATATAAATATATAAAATTATTTTAATTTATTTATAATATTTTTTTATAATATATTTTATTTTTTTAAATTACTAATTTTTTTAAATTCAGAAAAATATTTTGGAAATGTTTTTGAAACACAATTAGGATTCATAATTGTAACAGGTGTATTAGATAATGCTATTAAAGAAAAACACATAGCCATTCTATGATCATTATAAGTATTAATTTTTGCGTGTATAAATTCTTTTGGAGGAGTAATACTAATATAATCTTCACCTTCTATAATATTTGCTCCAATTTTTTTTAATTCATTTGACATAGCATGTAATCTATCTGTTTCTTTCACTCTCCAATTATATATATTTTTAATATTTGTAGTAGATCCATCTGTAAATAAACCTAACATAGCAATAGTCATTGCTGCATCAGGAATATCATTTGCATCTAAAGTAATTCCTTTTAATTGACCTTTCATACATTCTATAAAGTTTTCTCCCCAATGAATTTTAGCACCCATTTTTTTTAAAATATCTACAAATTTTATATCTCCTTGTATACTATCCTGATTAATACCTATAACTTTAATTTTTTTACCTTTAATTGCAGCAGCAGCAAGAAAATAAGTTGCTGAAGATGCATCACCTTCAATTAAATATTCACCAGGAGAATGATATGTTTGATTTCCAGGAATATAAAAATCCTGATAATGATTGTTATATACCATAATTCCAAAATCTTCCATAATTTTAAGCGTCATATCAATATATGGTTGAGATACTAATGTATTTTTAATAATAATATTAGTATCTTTTTTTGATAAAGGAGCTGATATTAATAAAGATGTTAAAAATTGACTAGAAATATTACTCTTAATAATAATTTTTCCACCAACAAATCCTCCTTGTATTTTTATTGGTAAATAATTTTCTTGTTCTAAATATTTAATTTTTCCTCCCCCTTGTCTTAAAGAATCTATTAAATCTTTAATAGGACGTTTTTTCATACTTAAATCACCAGTAATAATAATTTCTTTATTTTGTAAAGATAAAATTGCAGTTAAAGGCCTTACTACAGTACCTGCATTACCTAAAAATAAAGATATACCTGATTGATATTGAAAATTATTTGAACATCCATAAATAATACAATTATTTTTATTAATTAAATTATATTTTATACCCATTATTTTTAATGCATTTAACATATGAATAGTATCATCACTATATAATATATTTTTTAAATGAGTTTTCCCATTAGATAATGCAGATAATAATAATACTCGATTTGTAATGCTTTTTGATCCTGGTAAATATATATTTCCATTAACTTCAGATATTGGATTTAAAGTTAAAAAATTATTCATATAATTATTTTCCTATAAAAATATTAAATTTAAGTTTTATTTTTAATTTTATAAAATTAATATAATTTTTTTAAAATTATTTAAATTTATTTTCAAAATCTATCATAAATGATACTAATTTTTCAACTCCAGATAAAGGCATAGCATTATATATAGATGCACGAAATCCGCCTATTATTTTATGTCCTTTTAAAAATTTTAATCCGAATTTATTTGCTTCTTTTAAAAAAAGATCATTTAATTTTTTGTTTTTTAATTGAAAAGTAATATTCATACGTGATCTATTTTTTGAATGAATATTATTAATATAAAAATTACTATCATCAATTTTTTGATATAATAAATTAGATTTTTTAATATTTATTTTTTCAAAATAATCAATTCCTCCTTTTTTTTTTACCCATTTTAATACCAAACTAATAATATACCAAGAAAAAGTTACTGGAGTATTTAACATAGATTGAAATAAAAAATTCTTTTTATAATTTAAAATTGATGGTATATCAGAATTTTTATATTCTAATAATGATTTTTTTATAATAACTATAGTAATACCTGATGGTCCAAGATTTTTTTGTGCACTAGCATAAATTAAATCATATTTTTTAATATTAATTTTTTGAGATAATAAGTATGAAGAAAAATCTCCTATAACTATTTTATCTTTAAAATTTGGTTCTTCATATATTGAAATACCTTCAATAGTTTCATTTGGACAATAATGTATATAATCTGAATTTTTATGTAATAACCATTTTTTCATATTAGAAATTGATATTTTTCCATTAATGTATTCTCTAACATATATATTATTAGGAAAACAATATTTTTTTGCTTCTAAAAAAGCTTGATAAGACCAATAACCACTATTAATATAATCTGCGCAATTAAATTTATTTAATAAATTCATCGGTATTGCAGAAAATTGTCCTCGTGCTCCCCCTTGACAAAATAATATTACATATTCTTTAGGAATATTCAATAATTCTTTTAAATATTTTTTAGAATTTTTAATTATTTCATTAAATTCTATACTTCTATGACTAATTTCTATTATTGATGCACCAATATTATTCCAATTTAAAAAATTTTTTTTTACTTTTTTTAAAACTTCTTCTGGAAGCATAGCAGGTCCAGCACTAAAATTATATATTTTTTTATTCATATTTTATCTTATTTTAAAAAAATTTATAAAATTAATTAAGAAATTTCATACCATTTAAATATTTTTGACTTAATATTTCTGGTATTTCAATTAATCCATTAGAATTTTGATAATTTTCTAAAATTGCTGCTAATGTTCTTCCAATAGCTAATCCTGAACCATTAATTGTATGTAATAAAATTTTTTTGTTTGTTTTATTTTGGTAATATTTTGCTTGTATTCGCCTTGTTTGAAAATCTGACATATTTGAACAAGAAGAAATTTCTCGATAAGTATTTTGTGATGGAAACCATACTTCTAAATCATATGATTTAGTAGCTGCAAATCCCATATCTCCAGTACATAATAACATTTTTCTATATGGTAATTTTAATAATTTTAATATCTTTTCTGCATGTAATGTTAATTGTTCTAAACAAAACATAGAATTTTCAGGATTAGTAATTTGAAAAAGTTCCACTTTATCAAATTGATGCAATCTAATTAATCCTCTTGTATCTTTTCCATAAGATAAATTTTCTGATCGAAAACAGGGTGAATATGCAGTTAATTTAATAGGTAAATCATTTTCTTTAATAGTCATATTACGAAATAAATTTGTTAATGGAACTTCTGCTGTTGGTATTAAAATATATTTATCATTTTTTTGATTTTTATTTATTGTAGATACATAAAATAATTCTTCTTTAAATTTAGGTAATTGTCCAGTACCATACATACTATTTTTATTTACTAAATATGGTATATTCATTTCAATATATCCATGTTCCATAGTGTGTACATCTAACATTAATTGTCCTATTGCTCGATATAATAATGCCATTTTATTTTTCATAATTACAAAACGTGCACCAGACATTTCACTTGCTGAAAACCAATCAAATCCATTAATTTTTTTACCTAATTCTATATGATCTTGAACATTAAAATTATATTTTTTTATTTTACCCCATGATTTAATTTTTAAATTATTAATATAATTATTACCAATTGGAACCGTAGAATCAGGTATATTTGGAATTAATGATGTAAATTTTTTAATTTTTTTTTTAATTTTTTTTAATTCATTATTTTTAATTTTTAAAATTTCTTTTATTTTTAAAACTTGTTTTTTTAAATCTATAATAGATGTTTGAATATTTTTATTTTTTCCAATTATTTGAGATAATTTTTTATATTTATGTCTTAAATTTTCAAAATCAATTTGTAATTCTTTACGTTTTTTTTCTATTAAAAATAAATATTTTTTATCTAAAATAAAACCCCGAGTTTCTAATTTTTTAGAAATTATATCAATTTGATGACGTAATAAATATGGATTAATCATAATATTTAAAATTATTAAATTAATAATATTAATATAACATATTGATATATTAATTATAATTATTATATTTAAAAAAATATATTAATAATTAATATATAATATTATATAATTAATTATTAAAATTTATTATATAAATATTATTTTTTATTATATTAATATGTTTAAATATTTTTATTGAGTATTTATAATGTATAAAAAAAATAAAATTATTCATAAATTAATTATTATTGGATCAGGACCTGCAGGATATACAGCTGCTATATATGCATCAAGAGCTAATTTAAAACCTTTATTAATTACTGGATTATATAAAGGGGGACAATTAATAAAAACTGAAAAAATTGAAAATTGGCCTGGAAGATTTCAAAAAACAACAGGTTTTGAATTAATGAATGACATGGAAAAACATGCAAAATCTTTACAAACAAATATTATTGAAGATGAAGTATTAAATATTAATCATATAAATAATTATTTTAAAATTAATTGTCATAATAAAAAATATTTTAGTTATTCAATAATTATTGCTACAGGATCCTCACCAAAATATTTAGGAATAAAAAAAGAAAAAGAATTTATAGGAAAAGGAATATCAACATGTGCTACATGTGATGGTTTTTTTTATAAAAATAAAACAGTTTGTATTGTTGGAGGAGGTAATACAGCTATAGAAGAAGTATTGTATTTATCAAATATTGCTTCTGAAATACATTTAATACATCGAAAAAAAAATTTTAAAGCAGAAAAAATTTTAATAAATAGATTATATCAAATAATGAAAAAAAAAAATATTATTTTACATACTGATTATATTATTTCAGATATTATAGTAAATGAAAAAGAAATTATTTCAATTAAAATTAATTCTACTCAAAAACAAAAAACAAAAAATATTAATACATCAGCATTGTTTATTGCTATTGGTAGCATTCCAAATACTAAAATATTTAAAAATTTAATAAAAACAAAAAATGGATATATTGTATTAAATAAAAAAAAACAAAACATCACAACTCAAACAAATATAAAAGGTATTTTTGCAGCAGGAGATGTTGTAGATTATATTTATAAACAAGCAATAACATCTGCTGCAAGTGGATGTATGGCAGCATTAGATGCAGAAAAATATTTAAATAATTTAAATTTAAATAATACTATTTAACATTATAATAAAGGATAATATAATGAAAGAAAATAACATTGAAATGCAAGGTAATATTATAGATACATTACCAAATACAATGTTTAAAGTAAAATTAGAAAATGGACATATTATTACTGCACATATATCTGGAAAAATGAGAAAAAATTATATTCGAATATTAACAGGAGATAAAGTAACAGTAGAACTTACTCCTTATGATTTAACTAAAGGAAGAATTATTTTTCGTAGTCGATAAAATATTAAAATTTTATAATAGGTAAAAAACATTGATGCGTACAAAATATTGTGGAAAAATTAAAATATCTGATATTAATACAATTGTTACATTATGTGGATGGGTACATCGTAAGAGAAATTTTGGAAATTTTATTTTTATTGATATGAGAGATTGTAAAGGTATTATACAGATATTTTTTAATTCTAATAATCATATTCTTTTTAAAAATGCATTAAAATTAAAACAGGAATTTTGTATACAAGTAACTGGAATAGTAAAAAAAAGAAAATTTAAAAATATTAATAAAAAAATTAATACTGGAGAAATTGAAGTTATTGCTAATAATTTAAAAATTTTTAATGCATCAGAATCTTTACCTATAGATATTCATAATATTAATGAAGAAAAAATTCGATTTAAATATCGTTATTTAGATTTACGTAATTTAAATATGTTGAAAAATTTAAAAATACGTCATAAAATTACTGAAAATATAAGAAATTTTATGAATAAAAATAATTTTTTAAATATTGAAACACCTATTTTAAGTAAATCTACTCCTGAAGGAGCTCAAGAATATTTAGTTTCAAGTAGAATGCATAAAAAAAAATATTATGCCTTACCTCAATCTCCGCAAATATTTAAACAATTATTAATGATTTCTGGTATAGATAGATATTATCAAATTGCAAAATGTTTTCGAGATGAAGATTTAAGATCTGATCGACAACCTGAATTTACACAAATAGATATAGAAGCATCATTTATTAATGATATTCAAATACGAGAAATTACTGAATTAATGATACAATCATTATGGAAAAAAATTATTAATTATAATTTAAAAAAATTTCCTATTATATCATTTCAGGAATCTATTGAAAAGTATGGTTCTGATAAACCTGATTTAAGAAATCCTATTATATTACATAATATAAATAATATAATTCAAAAATCTGATAATAAATTTAATAAATTACATAGTATAGTAGTAGCTATAATAATTCCAAAAGGAATATTAAAATTAAAACAAAAACAAATAGATAAATTTAATAAATTAATTAATTTAGAAAAAAATATTGAATATTCATATATTTATATTAATAATACTAAAATAAAATATAATATTATTACTTTTTCAAAAATTTTTCAAAAACATATTATAGAAATTATTAATTTTATAAAAGCTAAAAATAATGATATAATTTTAATTATGTCTGGAAAATCTAATGTAATATATAATTTATTTCATAAATTAAGAAAAATAATTGCTCAAGAAATTAATATTATTAAAAAAAATACTTGGAAACCTGTTTGGATTATTGATTTTCCTATGTTTAAAAAAAATAAAAATAAAATTTCAGCAGTACATCATTTATTTACAGCTCCGAAGAATATTGATATAAATATATTAAAAAAAAATCCTGAATCTGTCATTTCTAATTCTTATGATTTAGTAATTAATGGATATGAAATTGGAGGAGGATCTGTACGTATTAATAATTTTAAAATACAAAAAATTATTTTTGAAATATTAGGAATATCAATTATAAATAAAAATAATCCATTTCATTTTTTTCTTAATGCATTAAAATATGGTACACCGCCCCATGCAGGAATTGCTTTAGGATTAGATAGAATTGTTATGCTATTAACAAAAAATAAATCTATAAAAGATGTTATTGCATTCCCTAAAACTAATACAGCTACTTGTTTAATGACTAAATCTCCATCTAAATTAATATATTAATAATATTAATTATAAAAAAATTATTTAATTATATTAATATTATTAATTAATTTAATATTATATAAAATAAAAATTTATTTTATATAATTTAAATTAATTAAAATATTATTTAAATTTTATTAAAATAATAATAAATTATTAATATATAATATAAATATTAAAATTTAAAATTATATTAGAATTTTATATATTAAAAATAATTATACTCTTAAAATTCTATGAATATTTGTTTTTCCAGATTGACCCATAATATCTCCTTGTGTAATAATAATAATATCACCTATTTTTAATAAATTTTTCTTTAATAATAATAAAATTGCATCATGTGCTACTTTTAACCCTTTATTTTGACTATTAAAATAAACAGGAATAACTCCGCGATATAAAGAAACTAAATTTAATACATTTTGATGTTTTGATAATGCAAAAATAGGTAATCCAGAACTAATTCTTGATGTTAATAAGGCACTTAATCCAGATTCTGTTAATGTAATAATTGCACGTACACCATTTAAATGATTTGCAGCATACATTGCAGACATTGTGATAGTTTCTTCGATATTATCAAATTTAGTATTAAGTCTGTGTTTAGAAATACTCATTCTAGGTATTTTTTCTGCTCCTTTACATATATTTGACATTGCTTGTACAGTTTCAGATGGGTAATTTCCAGTAGCTGTTTCAGCTGATAACATTACTGCATCAGTTCCATCAAGAACAGCATTAGCAACATCCATAACTTCAGCTCTTGTAGGAATTGGATTATTAATCATAGATTCCATCATTTGTGTAGCTGTTATTACTATTCGATTAAGTTGTCTTGCATATTTTATTAATTTTTTTTGAGTACCAACTAATTCCGAATCACCAATTTCTACTCCTAAATCTCCTCTTGCCACCATAATTGCATCTGATGCTAATATCATTCTTTTCATAATATTTACATTTGAAACAACTTCTGCTCTTTCCATTTTTGCTATTATTTTTGGATTATTTCCTAAATTATATGATAATTCTCTAGCTAACATTAAATCTCTAGGATGTCTTGGAAATGATACTGATAAATAATCAACACCAATATTAGCTGCTACAATAATATCTTTTTTATCTTTTTCTGTTAAAGAATCTGCGGATAAACCACCTCCTAATTTATTAACTCCTTTATTATTTGATAATTTTCCACCAATTAAAACTTTTGTAACTACTTCTGAATCATAAATTTCAAATACTTTTAATTGTATTCTACCATCATCTAATAATAAAATATCATTAATTTTTAAATCTGATGATAATTGTTTATAATCTATACCAACGCGTTTTTCATCACCTTCATTATTTATTAAATTAGTATCTAATATAAATGTATTACCTGGAATAAGAAAGACATAATTATTTTTAAAACCAGATATTCGAATTTTAGGACCTTGTAAATCTCCTAATATAGCTACATGACATCCAATTTTTTTAATAATTCGAAATGCATGATAAGCTCTACTTTCATGTTCTTCTTGAGTACCATGAGAAAAATTTAAACGTAATACATTAGCACCAGCTAATATTGATTTTTCAAGATTATTACCATCATCTGTTGTTGGTCCTAATGTAATTACTATTTTTGTTCTTCTTGTTTTTTTTAAAATCATTTTAATTAACCATAATTTAGTAAATTAATATTTAAATTATAAATATAATAAACTATTATATAAAATATTTTATAAAAAATATATAATTTAATTTTATAATTAATATATTAATTAAAAATATTTTTTAAAATATTATTAATATAATATCTTAATTTTTATAATAAAATATATTTATAAAAATATAAATTGTTTAATGAGGAATATGTGAATATAAAATTTATTCAATCATATGATATAGTAATTTTTGGAGCTAAAGGTGATTTATCTTGTAGAAAATTAATACCTGCATTATATCAATTAGAAAAAAAAAAAATATTAAATCAAAAAATAAGAATTATTGGAGTAGGAAGAGCAAATTGGAATAATAAAGAATATGCTAAAAAAGTATTTAAAGCATTAAATAAATTTTGTAATGAACCAATTGATATTAAAATTTGGAATATATTTAAAAAAAAATTACATTTTTGTAATGTTGATGTTACTAATTTAAAAGATTTTTTTTTATTAAAAATGATATTATCACAATTAATAAATATAAAAATTTATTACTTTGCTATGCCTCCTAATACATTTAATAATATTTGTAAAGGATTAGGATCAATTAACTATAATAATAAACCTCATAGAATTATTGTTGAAAAACCAATAGGTACATCACTTGCATCTTCAAAAGAAACAAATCAACAATTAAGAAAATATTTTCAAGAAGAACAAATATTTAGAATAGATCATTATTTAGGAAAAGAAACAATATTAAATTTATTAGCATTACGTTTTACAAATCCAATATTTTATAATATTTGGAATAATACCACTATTGAAGCTATTAAAATTACTGTTGCAGAACAAGTTGGAATTGAAGGTAGATGGAAATATTTTAATCAAATTGGTCAAACTAGAGATATGGTACAAAATCATTTATTACAAATTTTAAGCTTAATTACAATGTCTCAACCAAAAAAATTAAATGCTAATTGCATTAGAGAAAAAAAAATTAAAGTTTTAAAATCATTAAAAAAAATTAAATTAAAAGATATTTCTAAAAATACTATAAGAGGACAGTATACTACTGGAGTAATAAATGGAAAATTAGCTACTTCTTATTTAAATGAAAAAGGATCTGATAAAAATAGTGATATTGAAACTTTTGTTTTAATTAAAGCTAATATTGATAATAAAATGTGGAAAGGAGTACCTTTTTATTTAAAAACAGGAAAACGATTAAAATCTAAAAAATCTGAAATTGTAATATATTTTAAAAATATACCTAATTCAGTTTTTAAAAAAAATTTAAATGATAATTATAAAAATAAATTAATAATAAGATTAGAACCTAATGAAGGTATAGAAATTCAATTTTTCAATAAAATGCCCGATATTAACTCTAATTATAAATTAATAAATTCTAAATTAAATTTTAATTATACAAGTATTATAAAAAATAAAATATCAGATGCATATGAACGATTATTATTAGAAAGTATGAAAAATGATCAATCTTTATTTGTTTCTCAAGAAGAAATTGAAACTTCATGGGAATGGATAGATTCTATTATTAATTCTTGGAAATTAAATAATATGAAAGTACAATTATATCCGTCAGGAACTTGGGGGCCGGATTTTTCAAATAAAAATATAAAATAATATTATTAATTTTTAAAAAAATATCATTTTAAATATAATAATTATTAACATTATTAATGAATATGATATATTATAATATATATATAATCTTTTCTAAAATAGGATATTTAATTATATGATACGAGTCATTCTATTTTTAATCACTAATCTATCTGTGACTTTTATGTTTGGAACAGTTTTGTTTTTGACAGGAATTGAATCTAACAGTATCAGAGGATTAATTATTTTCTCTTCTCTTGTTGGATTTACTGGTTCTATTACATCATTATTTTTATCAAAATGGTCTGCTTTACGATCAGTAAATGCAAGAATAATTGATAAACCTCAAACTTCAATAGAAGTTTTAATTGTTAATGCTGTAAGATATCAATCTAGTCAATTAGGAATTAAAACTCCAGAAATTGCAATTTATGAATCAAATACTATTAATGCTTTTGCAACAGGTTACAGTCAAAATAATTCTGTAGTTGCTTTTTCTACTAAACTTATAAAAGTTATGGATAAAGAAGATTTACAATCTGTAATTGCACATGAACTTAGTCATATTGTAAATGGTGATATGGTTACTTTAGCGTTAATACAAGGTGTAATAAATACATTTATATTTTTTGTATCTACATATGTATCAAGATTTGTAATGAATATATTGATTACTAATAGAAATTCTAATTATGTAAGATCATATGGTTTTTTAATTAATTATGTAATTTCTATGTTTTTGCAGGCTGTTTTTGGAATGTTTGCAAGTATAATTGTAATGGCATTTTCAAGATATCGAGAATTTAGAGCAGATGCTGATGCCGCAAAACGTATTGGATGGGATAAAATGATTAAATTATTAATTCGATTTAAAGAAGTTACTGAACCTCAACCTCCAGAAGATATTAAAACATATTGTATTAATGGACAATCTAAAGCAATTTTTAATTTATTTGCTTCTCATCCTCCTGTTCAAGATAGAATTGATGCATTACATAAAAAAAAATATGAATAATTATTATAAAAAATAAATTTGATTAATTTAATCATTTATATTATTTTTTACGGAGTGTTTTAATGGTA
The DNA here is from genome assembly GCF_005080705.1 of Buchnera aphidicola (Therioaphis trifolii). Classification (NCBI taxonomy): domain Bacteria; kingdom Pseudomonadati; phylum Pseudomonadota; class Gammaproteobacteria; order Enterobacterales; family Erwiniaceae; genus Buchnera; species Buchnera aphidicola. The sequence continues at coordinate 245,842 of NZ_CP032996.1, forward strand.
TGTTTGTTAAATCCAAATTTATGGTTTGGATTATTAACTTTAGTCTTACTGGAAATAGTATTAAGTATCGATAATTTAATATTTATTGCTATTCTATCTGGTAAATTACCACCTAAACAAAGGAATAAAGCTCGTTTAATAGGTTTAGGATTTTCATTAACTATTCGTTTGATTTTATTATTAATAATATCATGGATTATTACATTAACTGATCCTATATTTAATAATAAATATTTTATTTTATCTGGACGTGACTTAATACTATTATCCGGTGGACTATTTTTATTTTTTAAAGCTACCATTGAATTACATGAAAAATTAGAAGGATGTTTAAATAATCCAACTAATAATAAAAATTATTCTGGATTTTGGACAATTGTTATACAGATTGTTATATTAGATGTAATTTTTTCATTAGATTCTGTTATTACTGCAGTTGGCATGGTAAATAAATTATTTATCATGATGTTTGCAGTAATAATTGCTACATTTTTAATGTTAATAGCATCTAAACCTTTAACAAAATTTATTAATTCTAATAAAACTATAGTAGTTTTATGTTTAAGTTTTCTTTTAATAATTGGTTTAAATTTAATTTCGGAATCAATAGGAATATATATTCCTAAAGGATATATATATGTCGCTATAGGTTTTTCTGTAATAATTGAATCTTTTAATCAAATTGCATTTCATAATTTTACAAAATATGAATCTTTAAAACCAATTCGTCAACGTATTACAGAAATTATTTTAAGAATTATTAATAAAACACATTATAAAAATATTATAAAAAATAAAAATTTACAAAAAATTAAAAAAAATAATTTATATAATGTATTAAAAATTCGAAAAGAAAATTTTCATGATGAAGAAAAATATATGATTAGTAGTATATTAAATTTAGCTTCTCGATCAATTAGAAGTATTATGACACCTAGAGAAGAAATTTCATGGATTGATACTAATAATACTATTGAACAAATTAAAATAAAATTATTAGATACACCCCATAGTTTGTTTCCAGTATGTAGGGGGGAATTAGATAATATTTTAGGTGTTGTACGTGCAAAAGAATTATTAGTACATTTAAATCGTCATAAAAAAAATATTGAACAATTTTCTTCTACAACACCCCCAATTGTTGTTTTAGAAACATTAGATCCAATTAATTTAATTAAAATTTTAAGACAATCTAAGGGTAATTTTGTTATTGTTATTAATGAATTTAATGTAGTACAAGGATTAATTACTCCTTTAGATATTTTAGAAACTATTGCTGGAGAATTTCCAGATGCTGATGAAACTCCAGCTATTATCATAGAAAAAAATAGTTGGTTAGTTAAAGGAAGTACAAATATTTCTACTATTAGTCAAGTCTTAAAAATAAAAAATTTTTTATACAATAAAAAAAATAATCATTCTTTATCAAAATTACTAATTAATAAATTTGGAAGAGTACCTAATCCAGGAGATATTATAATTATTCCTCCATTAAAATTTAATATTATTTTAGTAACAGAATATCAAATTAATTTAATTAGAATTATTAAAAATACACAAATACAATAAATAAATATTTATAAAAATTAATTTGGTTTATTAATATGAAATTTAAAAAAATAAAAAATAATATAATATCTATTGATTCATCATATAAATATAATATTATTTCTATTATATATAATAATATATTTCATTATAAAATTAAAAAATGCAATAATAATCATGAAAAAAATATTTTATATATGATTGAATCATTATTAAAATGTAATAATATTCAAATAAATAATTTTCAAATTATTTCATTTGTTAATGGTCCAGGAAGTTTTACTGGAATACGACTTGCTGCAAGTATTGCACAAGGATTATCAATTCCTAATAATGCTCTTTTAATAGGAATTTCATCATTAAAAATATTAGCTGAACAAGCATGGCGTTTATATAAAATAAAAAATATTATTATTTGTAAAATTGCAAATAAAAAAAATTTTTTTTGGGTACAATATAAAAGAAATAAAATGAATTTTTGGATAGGTAAAGAATTAATATTAAATATAAATCAAATATTAATAAAAATTAATTCTTTAAAAAAAATATGGTATATTACTGGGTCAGGATTTAAATATTTAAAATATCAAAATAATCCATTTTTACATTATATTAAAATTAAAGAATCATATGAAAAAGATTTAATTTCAATTACTATGATGGAAAAACAAAAAAAAAATTTTTCATTATTAAATAATATTAAATTAAATTATTTAAACAATCCCAATTACTAAATTAATAAAAAAATAAAAAAATTAAAAACTACATATTTCATTTATAAATAAATATATGTAGTTTAAAATTAAAAATTATAATTTCTTTAATTAATATAAATTTATTAAAAATTTAGGTATTGATTTTTCATATTTCAAAATTTTTTTTTTATTTTTTAATGTTAAATCAATATTATCTAAACCTTCTAATAAACAAGATCGATAAAAATCATCAATTTTAAAATCATATTTTAAATTATTAATTTTTATTTTTTTTTTATATAAATTTATAGTTGCTTTTATTCCCGGATTATTATAAATCATATGAAATATATTATTTATATTTTTTTCAGACAATGTTATTAACAATAAATGATTATTAAAACTATTACTATAAAAAATATCAGCAAAACTAGGAGCGATAATTACTCTAAATCCATAATCTAATAAAGCCCATACAGCATGTTCTCTAGATGAACCACATCCAAAATTATTTCTTGTAATTAATATACTTGATTTTTGATATTGAGATTTATTTAAAACAAAATTTAAATTTACATGTTTTTTATTACCTTCTAAAAATCTCCAATTATAAAATAAACTATCTGAAAATCCAGTTTTATCTATTTTTTGTAAAAATTGTTTTGGTATAATTGCATCTGTATCAACATTTGATAAATCTAATGGAGCTATAATTCCAGTATGATGAATAAACTTTTTCAATTTCAACTCCAAATGTTTTTTATATTATAATAATTTTCTAATATCTTTAAATTTCCCAAAAATTGCCGCTATAGCTGCCATAACTGGACTAACTAAATGTGTTCTACTATTTCTTCCTTGTCTATGTTCAAAATTACGATTACTAGTTGAAGCACATCGATCTTTAGGATTTAATTGATCATCATTCATACCTAAACACATTGAACATCCAGGTAATCTCCATTCAAAACCAGCATTAATAAATATTTTATCTAATCCTTCTTTTTCAGCTTGTTTTTTCACTAATTTTGAACCTGGAACAACGATAGCTTTTACTCTAGAATGAACATGTTGATTATAAATAACTTTTGAAGCTATTCTTAAATCTTCTATTCTAGAATTTGTACAAGAACCAATAAATACTTTATTAATTTTTACATCTGTTAAAAATACACCTTCTTTTAATCCCATATATAATAAAGATTTTTTTGCTGATTCTTTTTTTATTATATTTTGAAATGATTTAATTAATGGAATAGGTTCATCTATTGAAATTACCTGTTCAGGATTAGTTCCCCATGTAACTTGTGGAGCAAGATTATTAATATTAATAAATATAGATTTATCAAAAACAGCATTATGATCTGATTTTAAATTTTTCCAATATTTTATAGCACTATTCCAATCAGATCCTTTAGGAGAAAATTTTTTATTTTTTAAATAATTAAAAGTAATAATATCAGGAGCAATAATACCTGATTTTGCACCCATTTCAATTGCCATATTACATAATGTCATTCTACCTTCCATGCTTAAAGAAGTAATAGTTTCTCCAGTAAATTCAATTACATATCCCGTTCCTCCAGACACCCCAATTGTTTTTATTATATATAAAATTATATCTTTTGGAGTAATATAATTATTTAATGTACCAGAAATATTAATTTTCATAGTTTTATAACGTTTTTGTTTAATTGTTTGAGTTGCAAGTACATGTTCTACTTCTGATGTTCCTATTCCAAATGCTAATGCTCCAAAAGCACCATGCGTAGAAGTATGAGAATCTCCACAAACAATTAACATACCAGGTAATGTCATACCATTTTCTGGTCCAATAACATGAACAATACCTTGATTTTCATTTTTTAAATCAAATAACGGAATATTAAAATCACGACAATTATTTAATAAAGCTTGTATTTGATTACGAGCCATATTATTTAATAAATTTATATCATTAGTTTTAGTTGAAACATTATGATCCATGGTTGCAAATGTTTTTTTTGAACAATGTACACTTCTGTTATTTAAACGTAATCCACTAAATGCTTGAGGTGAAGTGACTTCATGAATTAAATGTAAATCTACATATAAAATAGATGTATCATTATTTTCTTTATAAATTATATGATTATCATATAACTTTTCATACAATGTTTTTCCCATATTATATCTCTTTTTTAAAAATTTGAGAAATTATATCTCCCATTTCATTAGTAGTAACATAATCTTTTTTATTATTTGAAATATCAAAAGTTCTATAACCTTTTTTTAATGCTATTTTTACTGATTGAAAAATAATATCTGAAAGTTCATATAAATTCATACTATAACGTAATAATAAAGCAATAGATAAAATTTGAGCAATAGGATTAGCTATATTTTTTCCTTGAATATCTGGAGCAGATCCCCCAGCTGGTTCATATAAACCAAAATTTTCATTATTTAAACTAGCAGATGGTAACATACCAATAGATCCAGTAATTGCTGCTAATTCATCTGAAATAATATCTCCAAATAAATTAGGACATAATATTATATCAAATTGATTTGGATTTTTAATAATTTGCATTACTGCATTATCAACATATAAATGTGATAATTTTATTTCAGGATATTTTTTTGATATCATTTCTACTGTATTTTTCCAAAGTTTTGAACTTTCTAAAACATTAGATTTATCAATAGATATAATTTTTTTTTTTCTTTGTTTTGAAATTTCGAATGCTATTTTTGCTATTTTTTGAATTTCATATTTATAATAAATTTCAGTATCAAAAGCAAATTCTCCTAGCTTAGGATCTATTTTTCTATTTGATTTTCCAAAATATATTCCTCCTGTTAATTCACGAATACATAATATATCTATACCAGAATTAATAATATTTTGACGTAATGGAGATAAATCCACTAATTCAGGATATAAAATCGCTGGTCTAATATTTGCAAATAAATTAAAATATTTTCTTAAAGGTAATAAAGCACCACGTTCTGGTTTTTTTTCATCAGGAATATTATTCCATTTTGGACCTCCTACTGAACCCAATAAAATAGCATCAGAATTTTTACAACCTAATAAAGTATTTTTAGGTAACGGAATACCATATTTATCAATTGCTATACCACCTATATCATATTCATTAATAATAAAATTTATATGACATTTTGTTTTTAAGATATTTAAAATTTTATATCCTTCTTGCATTACTTCAGGACCAATACCATCTCCAGGTAATACTGCTAAATTAAATTTTTTTTTCATATTTTTTATTACTTATTTTAATTAATTTTTAAATATAAATTTTTAATAATATATAAAATATTATTTTTCATATATTTTATTTAATTTTAAAATAACCTGTTTTGCTCTCCAAATATTATTTAAAACATTAATCATAGCTTTTGTAGAAGCTTCAATAATATCAGTTGCAAGACCAATACCATGAAATTTTCGTGATTGATATTCTACAAGAATATCAACTTGTCCTAAAGCATCCTTACCTTGACCTTTAGCAAATAATTGAAATTTTTGTAAGAAAATTTTATAATCAGAAATTTTATGTAAAGCACGATATACAGCATCAATAGGACCATTACTTGTAGTAGCAGATTTAGTAATAATTTTTTTTCCACATAATAATGTTACTGAAGCTGTAGCAGAACCACTAGAACTAGATTTAATATTAAAATATTCTAAATGAAAATATTCTGGTTTTTCTTGTTGATTATTTATAAAAGCTAAAGCTTCTAAATCATAATCAAAAACTTGACCTTTTTTATCTGCTAATTTTAAAAATGAAACATATAATTTATTAATATCATATTCATTATCTTTATAACCCATTTGTTTCATTCTATGTTTTACTGCAGCTCTTCCTGAACGAGATGTTAAATTTAATTTTTTTTCTTTTAAACCAATTAATTGAGGTGAAATAATTTCATAATTTTGTCGATTTTTTAAAATTCCATCTTGATGTATTCCTGACGAATGTGAAAAAGCATTACTTCCAATAATAGCCTTATTTGCTGGTATTGGCATATTACAAATTTGACTAACAATTTTACTTGTTTTATATATTTCTTTAGTTTTAATAGTAGTATATACATTTAAAATATCTTTTCTAGCAATAATTGCCATAATAATTTCTTCTAAAGCTGCATTTCCTGCTCTTTCTCCAATACCATTCATTGTTCCTTCTATTTGTCTAGCTCCAGATAAAATTGCAGAAATTGAATTTCCAACTGCCATTCCTAAATCATTATGACAATGTACAGAAATAATTGCTTTATCAATATTTGGTACTTTTTGATATAATGATTTAATAATATTACCAAATTGATTAGGTAAAGTATAACCTACAGTATCAGGAATATTAATTGTTGTAGCTCCAGCAGAAATAGCATGTTCAACTACTCTACAAAGATTATCTAAAGAAGTTCGACCAGCATCTTCACAAGAAAATTCAATATCATTTGTATAACGTTTTGCACGTTTAATAGAATGTATTGTCATATCAAGAATTTCATTTAAATTTTTATTTAATTTAGATTTCATATGTAAATCTGAAGTACCTAAAAATATGTGAATACGAAAATCTTCTAATACTGACATGGCATCTGCAGCAACATCAATATCTTTATCAATACAACGTGCTAAACTGCATATTTTAGTATTTTTAATTATTTTAGATATTTCTCTAACAGAATTAAAATCTCCAGGAGAAGAAATAGGAAAACCAACTTCTATAATATCAATTTTCATTCTTTCTAATGCTATTGCAATTTGTAGTTTTTCTTTTACACTTAAACTTGCTTGTAAAGCTTGTTCACCATCTCGTAATGATGTATCAAAAATAATAACTTTGTCATTCATAAAATGATCCAATATAAATTATTAATAATTTTATAATATATCTTTTATCATTAAATAATATTTTTATATTTAAGTAATCATATTTAATTCTAAAATAAATATATTAGGATTTTTTTGATTTGTTTTAACATTAATTATATTGGGAGTTATTTTAATATATTTATCTACAACAGATAAAATTTCTTTTTTTAATTTAAAAAAATATTTTGGATGTATTATATTTTTTTTGGAAAAAATAACTTGTAATCTTTTTTTAGCTATATATGCTGTATTTTTTTTACGAAATAAAAAAAAATCTAATAATGACATTATTTATCTCCAAAATAATCTTCTAAAAAAACTTTTTTTTTCTTCTTTTAAAAAACGAAAATTACATTTTTTTCCAAGTAATCTATTAACTGTATCAAAATATGCTTGACCTGCTTTTGATTTTTGATTTAAAATAATAGATTCACCCTGATTAGATGATTTTAATACAGCAGAATCTTCTGGAATTACTCCAATTACAGGAATACGAAGAACATCTAAAACATCATCCATACTTAACATATCTCCTTGTTTTACGCGTTTGGGATTATATCTATTTAATAATAAATACTCTTTTACAGGAAATAAATTTTTTTTAGATCTATTTGATTGAGAAGAAATAATACCTAAAATACGATCAGAATCACGAACAGAAGATACTTCTGGATTTGTAATAATAATAGCTTCATCTGCAAAATACATAGCTAAAATAGCTCCAGTTTCAATTCCAGCTGGAGAATCACAAATAATAAAATCAAAATTCATATCTAATAATTTTTTAAAAATTAAATTAATACCATCTTTAGTTAAAGAATCTTTATTTCGAGTTTGTGATGCAGGTAAAATAAATAAATTTTTTGTATATTTATCTTTAATAATTGCCTGATGAATAATTGCATCTCCCTCAATAACATTAATTAAATCATATACTACTCTTCTCTCACACCCCATAATTAAATCTAAATTTCGTAATCCAATATCAAAATCGATTACTATAGTTTTATTACCAAGTTGAGCAAGACCAGTAGCAATTGCTGCACTAGAAGTAGTTTTTCCAACTCCTCCTTTTCCTGATGTAATTACAATAATACGAGCCATATATTCATACCATAGAAATATAAAAAATTTATGAAAATGTATTAACATTTAAAATATTATTTTTTAAAAAAATGTGAACTCCATGTCCTAAAAAATTAGATGATATTTGATCAATTAATAAATATTCTCCTGAAATTGAAACAATTTCAGCAAAAAATTTTGTACAAAAAATATTTTTTGTTATATCTCCATGTACTCCAGCTAAAGCCCGTCCTCTCATTGTTCCATAAATATGTATATCTCCTGCAGCAATTAATTCTGCACCTGCACTAACATTATTAATAATAATTAAATTTGATTTATTTGCATAAATTTTTTGACCTGATCTTACTGGTGTAGTAATAATTTTAGAATTTAGTTGTTTATAATTTAAAAAATTATTTTTTTTTTTGAGAAATTGAATATTTTTTAAAAAATTCTTTCCTTCTTTAATAATTGGTAAACCTGATTTTAATATTGTATGTTTTAAAATACAATTTATATAACCACATATTCCAATAATTTTTAATCCAGTATCTATAATAGCTTGTTGCATATTTTTCCAATTTACTGAATGTGTTAAATGAGAAATATTTAATATAACAGAAGCATTTTTAAAAAAATTAGGTGCTTCTTGAATTTTTTTATATATTGCTTGTTTAACTATATCTATAGTATCATTTTTAATATATAACACTAAAAATGTAAAAATATTACCTTTAAATTCAATTGGTTTTTTTTGTAACATTTTTTTAAATTATTATTTATTTAATGATATATTAAAATATATATATTATTTTAATGAGGTAAATTTTATATTATATTTAACTGATGAAAGTAAAATATTAATTCAATATTTTAAAAAATTTAAAAATAAAAAAATAATTTTATCTGGAAATATTCAAGATGAAATATTTTTATATTTAAAAATAAAAAAAAAAAAAATGCATTTACAAAAATGTTATAATAATGAAATTATAAATAATAAATTTAAAAAAAAAATTTGTTTTCGAATATTTCCAAGAAAAGAATTTTTTTTTCAATATAATACATTAATATTTTTTTTAATAAAAGATAAAAAAGAATTAATTTTTCAATTAATGTATTTTTTATCTAATATGAATATTAAAAATGAAATTTTTATAATAGGAAAAAATAATTTTGGAATTAATAGTTTAAATAATATTTTTAAAGAATGGATTATTTTAAAAAAAATAAAGTATAAAAAAAAATGTACATTATATTATGGAAGAATTCAAAAAAAACCAATATTTATATTAAAAAAATATTTAAAAAAATATAATGTATTTAATATAAACATTATTACTTTACCAGGAGTTTTTGGTTATAAAAAATTTGATTTAGGTAGTAAAATTATGATTTCTAGTTTTAAAAAAAAAATTACAGGTAAAATATTAGATATTGGGTCTGGATCTGGAATATTATCTATTTTTTTAAAAAAAAAATTTAAAAATATTAAAATTACACTTATTGATAATAATAGCACTGCATTATTATGCAGTAAATATAATTTAAAAATTAATAAAATATCAGGATGTGTTTATTATAGTAATATATTTTCTCACATTAATGAAAAATTTAATTTAATTATTTCAAATCCTCCAACACATTATGGAAATTATAATAATTTAAATATTATTTATAAAATTATAAAAAAATCAAAAAAATATTTATATAAAAATGGTGAATTAAGAATTATATTACATTCTAATATATCATGTAAACAAATATTTATTAAATATTTTGGAAATTATAAAATTTTAAAAAAAAAACAACATTATAATATATATCAAACATTTAAAAAAAATATATAAAATATTACCCGGAGCGGGAATCGAACCCGCAAGGCTGTTATGCCGAGGGATTTTAAGTCCCTTGTGTTTACCTATTTCACCACCCGGGCTAAAAGGCGCGTTCTGGAATTGAACCAGACTATACGGATTTGCAGTCCGCTACATAACCGATCTGTCAACGCGCCAAAAATTATTAATCAATTAATATTTTAAACTGTATTAAATATATTGTCCAACTTTTTTTAATATTTTTTAGATAATAATTATTAAAAAAATATAAAAAACTTTACATTGAAAAAAAATTATATTAATATATAATATAATTTATATTTTATTATATATGTTAAAAAGTGTTATTTTAGGAGGAGTGGCCGAGTGGTTTAAGGCAGCGGTCTTGAAAACCGCAGATGAGTAATACTTATCCGAGAGTTCGAATCCCTCCTCCTCCAATTGTTATATACAATATAATTTAAATTATTTAAAAATAAAATAAAATTGTCTTAATCGAATTCCTAAAATAAATAACATAATAAAATATACTATCCAAGAAAATAAAAATATTATTATAAGTGTTATTATTTTATAAAAAAATAATTTATTATTCCAATTTGGTATTATATTAAATAATATCATTAAAACAAAAAACATCATTAATGATGAAATAATTATTTTAAATATAAAATTTAACCATCCTGGTTGTAAATTAAATAATTTTCTTTTATTTAAAAACCAATATAATAAAATACAATTTAACCAAGCAGAAAAACTAATTGATAAAGACAAACCTAAATTTCCTAATTTCATAAATAAAAAAACAATATTAATAATTTGTGTAAATAATATTGTTACAAAAGAAATAATCATTGGAGTTTTAACATCTTTTCTTGCATAAAATGCAGGAGATAAAATTTTTACTAATATTAAACCTAATAAACCAAAAGAATAACCAATTAATGATCTTTCTGTCATTAAAGTATCAAATCTTGTAAATTTTCCATATTGAAATAATATTATAATTAATGGATTTGATAAGTAATATAGTATAATTGAGCTAGGTAATCCAATCATAAAACTAATTCTTAATGCCCAATCAATTAATTTAGAAAATTGATCTTTTTTTTTATAAACAATACTCTTCGTTAAAGAAGATAATAATATAGTACCAAGTGGTATTCCTAATATTCCTACTGGAAATTCAATTAATCTATCAGCATAATACATCCAAGATACTGATCCAGAAATAAATAATGAAGATAAAACACTATTAATTAATAAAGATATATGATTTGCTGAAACTCCTAATATACCTATTCCCATTTTTTTTAATAAATTTGATATTTTTAATAATTTTAAATTTATTTGAGGATATACCAACATATTTATTTTTTTTAAAAATAAAAATTGATATGTAAATTGTAAAATGCCTCCAAAAATAACAGACCATGCTAAAGAAAGTATTGGAGTATGAAAAAATTTTGTAAAAAATAAAGAAAATACAATCATACTACTATTAAGTAAAATAGGTGAAAAAACAGGAATTAAAAAATAATTCCAAATATTTAATATAGCTGTTGTTAAAGAAGATAAAGAAATAAAAAAAATATAAGGAAAAGTAATTTTTAATAATTTAATAGTTAACTCAAATAAAATTTTTTTTTTAAAAAAACCAGGAACAATAAAAAAAATAATATAAGGAGAAAAATATATTCCTAAAACTGTTAAAAAAAATAACATTAAAATCATAAAACCTAAAATAGAAGAAAAAAATTTTTTTGCAATATTATTACTCTTTTTTTTATATTGAATTATAATAGGGATTATAATTTGTAAAAATGCTCCTTCTGCAAAAATTCGTTTTAATAAATTTGGTATTTTAAAAGCTACAAAAAATGCATCAGTAGATACTGAGACTCCAAATGTATATGCAATAATAAAATCACGTAAAAAACTTAAAGTTCTTGAAAAAAAAGTTATTAAACCAATACTAATAAAAGATTTTAAAAGATTCATATTATTAATAAAATAATTAAATTAATTTATAATATAAAAAAAATTAAAAAAATTAATTAAATAAAAACTTAAATTATTATAATAATATAAAATAAATAATTTAAATATAATATTTAATTAAAAATTATTCAATAATAAAATTATTTTAAATAATTTATCTTAATTAAAAATTAAAAAATAATATTAATAATATTAAAGATAATAATATATTAAAATAATATTTATATTAAATATTTTTAATTTTTTTAATTAAAAATTTATTTATTTTAGAATATTATATTAAAAAAATTATAATTTAAATAATATAAAATTAAAAAATAAAATTATTTAAAATATCAAACATTTTTAATAAATTATATAAATTAATAATTTTATCATTAAATAAAAAATTTTTCAAGTATATTATTTAATAATAATAAAATAAAATTTTTAATAAAATTATTATTTAAAAATATTTAAAAATTTTTTATGATGCATTTGAATTAATAAAATATAATATATAAATATTATTATCTTAATATATAATTATATAATATTTTTATAAAAAAATTATATATTTAAATATAAAATAATTTAATATAAAATAAAAAAAATAATATTTATAAAAAAAATATAATTTATTATTAATATAAATATTTTATCAAATTACTAAAATAATAAATAAAATATAAAATTAAATATTTTATGGAATAAAATGTATAATAAAAATATTTTAAATATAAAAATTACAGCAAATGAGTCTGAACAAAGAATAGATAATTTCATACGTAAAAAATTTCAAAAAATTTCAAAAAATAAATTATATAAAATTATAAGAATAGGATGTATTAAAGTTAATCAAAAAAAAACTTTTCCATCTTATAAATTAAAAATAAATGATACATTATCATATTTTAAAGATATACAATTAAAAGAAAATAAATATGGAAATATTATTTTAAGTAAAAATATTAAAAAAAAAATTTTATCTTCTATTTTATTTGAAGATAATGATTTATTAGTAATTAATAAACCATCTGGAATTGCTGTGCATGGGGGAAGTGGTTTAAAATTTGGTATTATAGAAATTTTTAGAATATTAAAACCAAAATGTAAATTTTTAGAATTAATACATCGTATTGATAGAGATACATCTGGAATATTAATGTTAGCAAAAAAAAAATCAATATTAAGAGATATACATAAACAATTTCGAGAAAAAAAAATATTTAAAAAATATATTGCTATAGTACATGGTATTTTAAATATAAATAAACAACATATATTTGCATCACTAAAAAAAAATAAATTAAAAAATGGAATTAAAATAGTTAAAATAGATCCATTAGGTCAAAAATCTTTAAGTATTATAAAAGTAAAAAAAAGATTTAATGAAAATACATTAATAGAAATTATTCCTAAGACTGGAAGAACACATCAAATTCGAGTACATTGTGCATATATTGGTTATCCAATTATTTTTGATAATATTTATGGAAATCATGAATTAGATTATAATATTCATTTAAAAAAAAAATATAAAAAAATTTTATTACATGCTAATGAAATTAGATTTTATCATCCTAAACAAAAAAAACAATATTTTTTAAATGCTCCTTTAAGAAATAGATTTAAAATATTTTTAAATCAAATTAATAAACAAAAAAATTAAATACATTTATTAGGAATAATATAAAATGGCAGTTCAAAAAAGTAAACCAACACGTTCAAAAAGAGGAATGAGAAGATCTCATGATAAAGTAATATCCCCTCTATTATCTAAAGATAAATTTAGTAAAGAAGATCATATTCGTCATTGTATGACAAAAAAATTATTTTATAAAGGAAAAAAAATTTTTAAAAAAAAATAATATAAATATATATTTTAATATAAATAAAATTTAATATAAATATAATAATTTTTATTTATATTAAATTATATTTATATTTTTTTATAATATGTAAATATAATTTAAATATAGGAAATATATATTGAATTTAAAAATATCTATGATTTTTCCAGGACAGGGATTACAAAAAAATCAAAAATTACTTCATTTAAATAAAATTAATAATATTATAAAAAAAACTTTTGAAGAAGCATCAGAATATTTAAATTATAATATTTGGAATTTAATAAAAAAACCATTTAATATATTAATAAAACATGAATATATACAACCAATAATATTAACTTCTTCTATTTCTATATATAGATTTTGGAAAGATTTAGGTGGTATAGATCCTCATTTATCAACAGGACATAGTCTAGGTGAATATTCTGCATTAATATGTAGTCATTCAATAACATTTTCAGATGGATTAAAATTAATACATAAAAGAGAAAAAATGATGAAACAATGTACTAAAAAATTTAATATGCAAATGAAAGTTGTTATTGGAATAAAAAAAAATATAATATTGAAAATCTTTAAAAAAAATTTATTAACAAATAAAGTTAATATTTCCAGTATTAACTCAAAAAAACAAATTATTATATCTGGATATAAAACATCTATAAAAAAAGTTAGTTTAGAATGTAAAAAAATTGGTGCAAAAATTATTAATTTACCTACTAATATTGTATCACATTGTTTTATTATGAAAAAAATAAAAAGAAAATTTTCTAAACAAATAAAAAAAATATCTATTAAAAAAACTAAATATCCAGTTATTAATAGTATTTCAATAAAAAAACAAATTTCTAAATATACAATTCAAAAATCTTTAATTAAACAATTATTTCAAACAGTACAATGGAAAAAAACAATGGATTTTATTATACCTAAATCAGATTTAATATTAGAAATGGGAACAAATAATTTTTTAACAAAATTACATAAAAATAATAAAAATATAAAATTTATACCAATGAATAATTTAAAAAATATTAATATAACATTAAATTTATTAAAAAAATAAAAAATGATAAAAAAAAATAAAAAAATTGCTTTAATTACTGGAGCAAGTCGGGGAATTGGAAAAAAAATTGCACAGGAATTATCTAATAATAATATTATAGTAATTGGTACATCAACAAATCGTGAAGGTGTAAAAAAAATTAATAATATGTTAAATAAAAAAGGTTATGGTATTATTTTAAATTTAAATAATTTTTGTGAAATTTCTCAATGCATAAAGATAATTTATGCAACATTTAAAAAAATTGATATATTAATTAATAGTGCGGCAATAAAAATTGATAAATTATTTATTAATATGAGTTTAAAAGAATGGAATACAGTTTTAAAAATTAATTTAACAGCTATATTTTATATTACTCAATTAGTTGTAAAAAAAATGATAAAAAAAAAATATGGACGTATTATTACAATTGGTTCTATAATTGGAAATATAGGAAATATAGGACAAATTAATTATTCAGCATCTAAATCTGGAATAATTGGATTTAATAAAACATTAGCTTTAGAAGTTGCTTCAAAAGGAATTACAGCAAATATTATTTCACCAGGATTTATACAATCAGGAATGACTAAAACTATATCAAAAAAAAAAAAAAAAGAATTTTTATTAAAAATTCCTGTAAAAAAATTCGGTTCTAAAAAACATATTTCTTCTATAATATTATTTTTAATTTCTAAAGAATCATCTTATATTACAGGACAAAATATACATATTAATGGTGGAATGTATATGAATTAAAATAATAATATTATTAAAAATAATTTTATTATATATAATATATATATATATATAAAATTTTATTAAATAAAAAAATAAAAATGAAAAATATTAAAAATAAAATAAAAAAAATTATTTCAAATATTATGGAAATAGAAATTAAAAAAATACATGATAAAACAAATTTAATTACAGATTTAAAAGTTGATTCTTTAGATATTATTGAAATAATCATGGCTATTGAAGAAAAATTTAATATAGAAATACCAGAATCAGAAGTTGAAAAATTTAACACTATTAATTTTATTACTGAATATATTCAAAAAAATAAAAAATAAAATATTATGTAATATACAGATATGAATTTTAAAAATAGTAAATTCATTGTTTTAGAAGGAATAGATGGATCAGGAAAAACTCAGGCTTGTAAATTAATAGCAAAAATATTAAAAAAACATAATATTAAATATATTATAGTTAGAGAACCAGGGGGAACTCCAATATCAGAAAAAATAAGAAAAATTATAAAACATATTAATTTATATGAAATATTAAATAATAAAACAATACTTTTATTAGTATATGCTTCTCGTATGCAACTTATACAAAATATAATTAAACCAGCATTAAAAAATAATATTTGGATAATTTCTGATAGATATGATTTATCATCATTTGCATATCAAGGAGGGGGTTATAAAATTAATAATAATATTATTCAATATTTAAAAAATATAATTGTTAATTCTTATAATCCAGATTTAACAATATATTTAGATGTTATTCCAAAAAATGCATTAAAACGAATTATTATTAGAGGTAAATTAGATAAAATAGAAAAAAATAATTTAAGTTTTTTTAAAAGAATTAGAAATATTTATTTAAATTTAATATCTAAAGATATAAATAGTTTACTTATTAATGCTAATCTTAAAATAGATATTGTACATCAAGATATAAAAAATAAATTTACAAAATGGTTAAAAAAATGCAAACAGGATGGTATCCATGGTTAAATTTAGTTTATAAAAATATTATAAATAATTATCAAAAAAATAAATTACATCATACAATTATTATTGAATCATATAATATTAATAATACATATAAAATAATATGGGCTATTAGTAAATGGATTTTATGTAATCAAAAGAATGGAATTAAATATTGTGGAAAATGTACAGGATGTTCTTTAATAAAAAATAAAAATCATCCTGATTTTTATATTTTTTTACCTAATAAAAAAAATAATATTTTAGAAATAGAAAAAATTAAAAATATATTAAATAATATTCAAAACACCGCACAACAAAATAATAATAAAATATTATGGATTCCTAATTATAATTTATTAACAATTTTTGGAATTAATATATTATTAAAAATTATAGAAGAACCTCCTAAAAATACATTTTTTTTTATTGGCAATAATTATAATAAAAAAATAGAAATGACTTTTAAAAGTAGATGTTTATTATATCGTATACCTAAACCAAGTGAAAAAATTGGATTACTTTGGATTAAAAAAAAAAATAATTTTAAAACTAAAAATTGTTTAATTGCATTACAAATACATAATTATGATCCAGAATTAGCATATATTGCATTAAATAAAAAAAATTGGAATAAAAGAATTAATTTTTACAAAAATATTAATATTTCAATAAATATAAATAATTTTTTCATTCTTTTACCTAAAATTAATACTGATAATATTTTTATTAAAATTTATTGGATAATTTTATTATTAATGGATGGATTAAAATATAAAAAAAAATTATTTTTTCATCTAATTAATATAGATCAAATAGATTTAATTAAAAAAATATCAAAAAAATATTCATATATTCATTTAAATAATATTTTAAAATCTTGGATAAAATGTAGATATCAATTAATAAATATTAAAAACATTAATTTTGAATTATTAATACTAAAACAATTATTTAAATGGAAAATTTTAAATTCTTAAATAATACTATAAAAAATAATGAGTATATTTTATGTATTTAATTGATTCACATTGTCACTTAAATCTTATAAGATCTAATAATAAAAAATATAACATTAATACAATTCTAAAAAACGCAAAAAATAATTCTGTAAAATTAATTTTAAATATTTCAACATCTATTACTGATTATTTAGAATCATTTCAATATTTTAAAAAATATATAAATATTTTATATAGTTGCGGTATTCATCCTTTAAATAAAGATATTAAAAATTTAAAAAATATTGATAAATTAGAAAAAATTATTATTTGTAATAAAAATATTATTGCATTAGGTGAAACTGGACTTGATTTTTTTTATTCAAAAAGTAATTGTAAAATACAAATAGATATATTTCAAAAACATATTTATTTAGGAAAAAAATATAATAAACCAATAATAATACATACTAGAAATGCAAAAAAAGATACAATCAATATTTTATCTAATAAAGAATTTCAATCTTGTTCGGGAGTTATACATTCCTTTACAGGAGATATAGAAATGGCAAGAAAATTATTAAATTTAGGATTTTATATTTCTTTTTCTGGTATTGTTACTTTCAAAAATGCATTATATGTACAAGAAATAGCAAAATTTATACCAATTGATCGTTTACTTATTGAAACTGATTCTCCATATTTATCTCCAGAACCTCATAGAGGTAAAAGTAATCAACCTGCTAATTTATTATATATTGCAAATTATATTTCAAAATTAAAAAAAATTCATATATATGACATGTCAAAAATAATTAAAAAAAATTTTTATTCGTTATTTAAAATTAATTAATTAAAAATCATAAATTTTTAAATAAAAATATATTTAGGAAATATTTAATATGGTAAAAAATATATTTTCAAATTTACAAAAATTAGGAAAATCATTAATGTTACCAGTATCAGTATTACCAATTGCTGGTATTTTATTAGGTGTTGGATCTGCTAATTTTACTACAATATCTCCAACCGTATCTCATATTATGGCAGAAACAGGAGGTGCTGTATTTAAAAATATACCTCTTATTTTTTCAATAGGTATTGCCTTAGGTTTTACAAATAATGATGGAATTGCTGCATTAGCTGCAGTTGTTTGTCATGAAATTATGATTCAAACAACATCTATTGTTATTCCTATAGTTTTAAAAAATGAATCAATTTGTTTACATCATAAATATTTTTGTGATATTGGTATTTTTGGAGGAATTATTTCTGGTATCATTACAGCTTACTTATTTAATAAATTTTCAAATATTGAATTACCAGAATATTTAGGTTTTTTTTCTGGAAAACGTTTTATTCCTATGATTGCCGGATTATTTGCTATAATTTTTGGATGTTTATTATCAATAATATGGCCACCAATTAGTCATATTATTCAAATTTTTTCTACATGGGCTGCTTATCAAAATCCTATGCTTGCATTTGGAATATATGGTTTTGTAGAACGTGCTTTAGTTCCATTTGGATTACATCATATATGGAATGTTCCATTTCAAATGCAAATTGGAGAATATACTAATTCATTAGGACAAACATTTCATGGTGATATCGCAAGATATATAGCAGGTGATAAAACTGCTGGAAAATTAGCAGGAGGTTTCTTATTTAAGATGTATGGACTTCCTGGAGCAGCATTTGCTATGTGGCATTGTGCAAATAAAAAATATCGCTCAAAAGTTGGAGGAATGATGATTTCTGCAGCTTTAACAGCATTTTTAACTGGAATTACAGAACCAATTGAATTTTCATTTTTATTAACTGCTCCAATATTATATTTTATACATGCTATTTTATCTGGATTAGCTTTTCCTATTTGTATTTTATTAGGTATGCATGCTGGTACTAGTTTTTCACATGGGTTAATTGATTTTATAATATTAAGTGCAAATGGAAAATCAGTGTGGTTGTTTCCAGTAGTAGGTATAGCATATGGTTTTATTTATTATATTATTTTTTATTGTTTTATTAAATATTTTAATCTTTTAACACCAGGACGAAAAAGTTTTCAAGAAAGTAATGTTCAAAATCCAAAACAATTAGCACCATTATTAATTCATTCTCTTGGTGGAATAGATAATATTGATCATTTAGATGCTTGCATTACAAGAATTCGAATTACTGTAAAAGATATAAAAAAAATTAATCAAATTAAAATTAAAAAATTAGGAGCATCTGGAATAATTATTTCAGGATTAGGTATTCAAATTGTTTTTGGAACCAAATCAGATAATATAAAAACTGAAATGGATAATTATATTAATAATATAAATAAAAAATAATATATAATACATAAAAAATAACTTCTACTACTATTACTTTATTAAAAATATACTATAATAATAGTAGAAGATATTAATTCTATATTTTTTTAAATTATTAAAATGAATATGTAATTCCACCATCTAAAATAGTATTTGTTTTAAATATATCTATTATATTATCATTTAATATTTCATTTTTATCTTGTAAATACATAAACATATTTTTATTATATTGATATTTAAAAGAAATATTAAATTTATTTAATATATGTAATGCTTTATCTTTTTGAAATAAATTATAATTTTCTGATAAAGTAGACTGATCATTATATAAATAACTTATTAATTTATTTCTCATAAAATAAAAATTAGTAGAAATTTTAGGAGTAAAATGATATTCTGATGAAATTTCAGTATTTTGAATATGATCAAAATATATATTTTGATTTGAAATCTTTGAAATATGTTCTGAAACACAATAAGATGCTATAATTTTTGTATTATGAATAATATATTTTATAGAGCACCCATAAGCTTCGTTTTTATCTTTTAAAAATTTAGAATCTATTGGATTTAAATAATGACTTAAATTGGATACATAAATACCTGTAATATATCCTTTAGAATTATTAAAATTATATCGAATCGAATGACTTAATAAGTCATGATTCATATCTATTAATGAATCATTATGTTTATATTGATACTGCGATGTTATAGTTAGGTTATCTATTAATCCAAAAAAACCGGTATTATAATAAGATATAAAATTATTTACTTGATTTGTTAAATCATTTAAAAAATATGGAGATTGATGATAAAATTTGTCATAAAAATATTGTTTATGTAATTTATTTATATCATAAATTAAATTATAATCTGTTCCATATTCTATATTTCCTATTTTTTTGATCTTCATTCCTATAATCATAGGGTGTAAAAAATATTTTCTTGTATAAATAGAATTATTATCATTATTAAAAGTAAAACTTGTTTTAAAATAAGTAATAATATTGAATTTTTTATTTGAACCAAATAATACTGCATTTAAAGAACCATTATATTTACTATCTTGAATATTGTGATCTTTTAAATTATATGAATATTTTTTATTTTGATTTACTAAAACATCTAATTTCACATTAACATCTTTATTTTCTAATATTGTAAATCCATAAGCGACATTAATAGATAATAATGCTGAAAAAATTATTACTATAATATTTTTAATATTTATCATATATTTTCTCATGTAATTAGTTAAAAGATTATAAAATTTTTAAATTAAATTAATATTAATATTATATATAAAAATAAATAATTTTGATATTTTATTTTAACACAAAACATTATTTACTGTTCTTGGAAAAGGAGCAACATCTTTTACATTTTTAATTCCAGTAATAAATGATACTAATCTCTCAAAACCTAATCCAAAACCAGAATGTGGAACGCTTCCATAACGACGTAAATCAATATACCATAAATAATCTTTTTTATTTAATCCCAAATCTACTATTCGTTTTTTTAAAAAATTTTTTCGTTCTTCTCTTTCTGAACCACCTATTATTTCTCCAATATTAGGAACTAAAAAATCCATCGCAGCTACAGTATTATGATCATTATTTAATCTCATATAAAATGCTTTTAAATTTTTTGGATAATTTATAACAAAAATTGGTGCATTAAAATAATTATTTACAAGATATTTTTCATGTTCTGAACATAAATCAATACCAAAATTAATAGAATTTTTAAAATATGTTTTTGATTTTAATAAAATTTTAATAGCATCATTATATTCAATAATAGTAATTTTTGAATTTAAAAAATTTTCTAATCTAAGAAATATATTTTTATCAATTTTATTATATAAAAATTCTAATTCTAAATTACAATTTTTTAAAATATTTTTTATAATATATTTAATTATATTATTTGATAATTTAATAATATCAGTTAATGTAGAAAATGCTTCTTCAATTTCTAACATCCAAAATTCAGATAAATGACGTGTTGTATTAGAATTTTCAGCTCTAAATGTTGGTCCAAAAGTATACACTTTAGTCATTGCACATGCATACGCTTCTGCTGTTAACTGACCAGATACTGTTAAAAAAGTTTTTTTACCAAAAAAATTTTTTTTTATAAAATGTATATTATTATCTTTATTATCTTGATTTTTATTTAATGTTGATACATGAAACATTGAACCTGCTCCTTCAGAATTTAAACTAGTAATAATTGGAGTAGGAATCCAAAAATAATTTTTTTTTTGTAAAAAATTATGAATAGAATAAAATATATTATTTCGAATTCTAGTAATAGATCCAATTAAATTCGTTCTAGGTCTAAGATGAGGAATAGATCTTAAAAATTCAAGGGTATTATTTTTAGAAGAAATTGGATATTCATTTGGAGAATCAATCCAACCAAGAACTTTAATTGTATTAATTTTAATTTCATATTTTTGATTTTTTCCATGTGATAAAATTAATACTCCTATAATATTAACTGAACAACCAATTGTTAATTTTAATACTTCATTATAATTAATAATATTTTTTTTTACAATACCCTGAATGATATTAGAACAAGACCCATCATAAATATCAATAAATGAAATACCAGATTTAGAATGTCTTCGATTTTTAATCCATCCATATATATTAATAATTTTATTAATTAAATTACATTTTTTATATATTTGATTAATTGTAATTCTTTTCATACTTTACATAACCTATTTATATAAAAATAGTATTTTATTAATTATTTAAATAAAATAAAAATAATTATATCATATATATAATTTAAAAAAATTATTTTTTTACATTTTTTTAAAAAATTCACTATATATAATATTATATATTTATATTAAATAAATATAAAATAATATTTATCATTATTTTAATTAAAATAATTATTTTAATATTTAAAATTCAAAAATATATTTATTTATATATAATGATTATAAAATTGTATCTTTATTATAATAATTTTTTTTATTTAAAATTAATTTTTTTAATTTTTTTTGTTTTTGATATATTATTTCTTTTGGTGCTTTTTCTAAAAATGTTTTATTTAATAATATTTTTTTTAAAGATAATATTTTTTTATTTAAATCTTTTATTTCTTTATTAAAATTATTTAATTTAATATTATTATAACATTTTACATTAATTAAAACAAAAATTTTATTTTCATCAATAATCTTCATCATAGAATTTTTTGGAATTTTATAATTTAAATCTACAAAATTAATATTTTTTAATAATCCTATCTTTTTAATAATATTTTTATTTAATAAAATTATTTTTTTATATTTTTCATTAATATTAACGATAAATAAAGATAAAATAATATTTTTATTTTTTAATATAATACGTATTTTTCTTAAAAATAACATTATTTTTTGAAACCAATTCATAAATTTTATAACATATTGATTATTCATATTAGAATTAAATTTAGGAAAATTTTGAAACATAATAGTTTTAGATTTAAAATTAAAAATATTATGCATTTTTTTCCAAATATATTCAGTAATAAAAGGAATAATAGGATGCGCTATTTTTAATATTTTTTTAAATATATAAATTAATGTAAATTTATAATTTTTTATTTCTATTAATGTACCTATTTTAAATACTATTTTTATAATTTCTAAATACCAATCACAAAATTTATGCCAAAAAAAATCATATAATATATTTGAAGCAATATCAAATCGATATGATTTAAATGCATTTTTATATAATTTCAACATATTATTTAATTCTAATGATATCCAAATATTAAAAAATAAAGTATTATTTTTATATAAATTATTATTATAATCTTCTAATTTTACATTTATTAAAATAAATCGACTAGCATTCCAAATTTTATTACAAAAATTTTTATATCCTTGTAGTCGATTCATATCCCAATTAATATTTCGAGTTATTGAAGATAACGATGAAAAAGTAAATCTTAATGCATCAGCACCAAAACCTTTTATTCCATTTGGAAAAATTTTTTTTGTGTTATTATTTATTTCATTAATAATATTATTTTTAATATTATTATTGGTACGTTTTTTGATTAAATCAATTAAATTAATACCATCAATAATATCTAATGGATCTAAAACATTTCCTTTAGATTTAGACATTTTTTGACCAATTTCATCTTTAATTAAACCAGTAATATAAACATGTTTAAAAGGAATTTGTGAGTTCCCAAAATTATCTTTAATACAATGTAAAGTCATCATAATCATTCTTGCAATCCAAAAAAATATAATATCAAAACCACTAACAAGAACATTAGTTGGATGAAATGTTTTTAATAAATTATTTTTTTTAGGCCAATCTAAAGAAAGAAAACTCCATAAACTTGAAGAAAACCAAGTATCTAAAACATCTTTATCTTGTATAATTTCGGTTGTTTTAGAAATTTTATATTTCTTTCTAATTTCTTTTTCATTATTTCCAACATATACATTTCCTAATTTATCATACCAAGCTGGGATAGAATGCCCCCACCATAATTGACGAGAAATACACCAATCTTGTATATTATACATCCATGATAAATATAAATTTTTATATTGTTTTGGAAAAAAAATAATTTTATTTTTTTTAACTACCTGAATTGCCTGATTCGATAATTTTTTAGTACATAAATACCATTGATTAGTTAAAAGAGGTTCAATTTTAGAACCACTCCTATCTCCATAAGGAATAAAAATGTCTATTTTATTAACACTATGTAATATTTTTTTCTTATTTAAAATATGAATAATTTTTTTTCTTGCTTGATTTAATTTTAATCCTTTTAAATAACAAGGCATATATTTATCATATATTGTTGAAATATTACCATGAATATCATATATATGACAATTATTACAAATTTTACCATCCATAGTAAAAATATTAATCATAGGCAATTTATTTCGTACAGCAATTTCATAATCATTAAAATCATGAGCAGGAGTAATTTTAACACAACCAGTACCTTTTTTTATATCAACAACATTATCTCCAATAACAGGAACTAATCTATTAATAATAGGAACAAGTACAATACATCCTATAAATGCATTATATCTAATATCATTAGGATTAACTGCAACTGCTGTATCACCTAATAACGTTTCTGGACGAGTTGTTGAAATAGGTAAATATTGTTTTTTATTAATTTTTCCTAATTTATCTACTATAAAATATTTAATATTCCACATATTACCTTTTGTTATACGATTTTCTATTTCTAAATCTGAAATAACTGTTTTTAATTTTTTATCCCAATTACATAATTTTTTTTTACGATAAATTAATCCTTGTTTATATAAATCTATAAAAACTTTTTTAACTCCTTTTTTTGAAATATCATCTAATGTAAATCTTGTTCTACTCCAATTAACTGAACTACCTAACCTCTTTATTTGATAATATATATTATTATCATTTTTTTTCTTCCATTTTAAACATTTTTTTATAAAAAATTTTTTTCCTAAAATTCTAAAATCTTTTTTTTCTTGTAATTCTATTTTTTTAGATATGAGTATTTGTGTCGCAATACCTGCATGATCTACACCCATTTGCCATAAAGTATTAAAACCTTTCATACGATGATATCTAATTAAAATATCCATAATTGTTTGTTGAAAAGCATGCCCCATATGTAAATTTCCTGTAATATTAGGCGGAGGCATAATAATGCAAAAATTATTATTAATATGTTTTTTTATTTGAAAATACTTATTTTGTTCCCAAAATTTATATATTTTTTCTTCAATATTTTTAGGATTATATTGATTTTCCATACTTTAAATCTCTAAAATTAACTTAATAAAATAATCATTCATATTAAAGATATTAAATAAATATATAATATTAATTTAATAAAAATACTATAATATTTTATTTTATATTTATAAAATATAAAAAATATTTTTTTAAATATTTATATATATTAAAAATAAAATAATGTTTTAAATATTTTTATCATTAAATTATTTTGATATAGTATATAAAATAATATTAATATAATATATAATAAAATATAATATTAAAAATTAATATGATATTTATATAAAAATATGAATAGTTTATATAAAAAACACTTATTAAAAATTTCTGATTTTACAAAAAATGAAATTATTACAATTATTAATTTAGCTAATTTTTTAAAAAAATCTAAAAAAAAAAAACAAGAAAAAAAATATTTAAAAAATAAAAATATTGCTTTAATTTTTGAACAGGAATCTACAAGAACAAGATGTGCATTTGAAATATCAGCTTTTGATCAAGGTGCTAATATTAGTTATTTAGGTTCTAAAAATATACATTTAGGATATAAAGAATCTATTATTGATACAGTGAAAGTTCTTGAAAAAATGTATAATGGAATTGGTTATAGAGGTATTAATCATGAAAATGTTAATTTATTATCTCAAAATTCTAAAATACCTGTTTGGAATGCATTAACAAAAATACATCATCCAACACAATTATTAGCCGATATATTAACTATGCAAGAATACATGCCAAATAAATCATTTTCTGAAATTCAATGTACATATATAGGTGATGCATCTAATAATATTGCTAATACATTATTAGAAGCATCATTAATTTTAAATTTTAAATTACATCTAGTATCACCAAAACAATATTGGCCAAAAATAAAAATTCTTAAAGCAGCATATAAAAAAAATAAAAATAATTTTTTATGTACTGATAATATTCAAAAAGGTGTAAAAAATTCTGATTTTATTTATACTGATGTATGGATATCTATGGGGGATTCAAATAATTCATTTGATGAAAAAATTCAAATATTAAAAAAATATCAAGTAAATGATATATTATTATCTTTAACAAATAATAATAATATAAAAGTTTTACATTGTTTACCAGCTTTACATGATAAAAATACTATAATAGGTAAAAAAATTTCAAAATTATATAATTTAAATGATGGAATAGAAATTACAAATACAGTATTTCAAAAAAATAGTAAAATTATTTTTACTCAATCTGAAAATAAATTACATACTATTAAAGCTTTAATGATAGCAACATTAAAAAAAAATATAGAATTAAAATAATAAATATATAAATAAAATATTAATTAATTTTAGAGAAAAATATGCATATTATTATTAATACAAAAAACGCTCCTCAACCTATTGGACCATATGTACAGGGAATTAAAAAAAATAATATAGTAATAATTTCTGGTCAAATTCCAATAAATTTAAATTCAAAAATAATATCAGATGATATTATAAAACAAACTAAACAAGTTTTAAATAATATTAAAATTATTATAGAAAAATCTGGTTTAAAAATAAACAATATAGTTAAAACAACTATATTTGTTACCAATTTAAATGAAATTAAAAAAATTAATTTAATTTATAAAGAATTTTTTAAAAAAAATAATTCAGAATTTCCATCTAGAACTTGTGTTGAAGTAAATAAATTACCTAAAAATGCAAAAATTGAAATTGAAGCAATTGCTATAAATTAAATATAAATATGCCACAAAGTGGCATAAAATTTATTATCATTTCTTTATATATTAAAGTAATAATTTTAATTTTATTTAAAATATTTCTATATAAAATACATATTTAATATTATTTTTTTCGATTATATAATTCAATTTGAATTGGTTTATTTAAAACTCTTGTATAAGATAAATTATTAAAAATAATTTTAGGTAAATTATTAGATAATTCTACAGTTGAATAACTTGAATAAATTTTAATATTGCCAATATTATAACTACTAATATGCCCTTCATTAGCAATAGCACCAACTATATGTCTCACCTCTACTCCATCATTTTTACCAACAGCAATTCGATATAAAGACATTTTTGATTTTATTTTATTATTTTGAAATTTAATATTTAATATATTTTTTTGAATATTAGTTTTTACATACGATCTTCGATTAATAACATGATTATCAGAAATAATTAACGGACGATTACCCTGAGCTATTTTTAATAATGCTGCAGCTAATATATTTATATCATATTTATTATCTAAATTAATTTTTTTTAATAATTCAACATATTGATTAAAATCTTTACTATTTATTTCTTGTAATAATTTTTTATGAAATTTATTGATTCTGCATTGATTTAATAATTGCACATTAGGTAATTCTATTTTCTTTATAGATTGTTTAGTAATACGTTCAATATTTTTTAATAATCTTTGCTCACGATATTCAACAAATAATAAAGCACGCCCCTTTCGTCCAGCACGACCTGTTCGTCCAATTCTATGAATATATGATTCAGCATCCATAGGAATATCATAATTAATTACTAAATTAATTCGATCAACATCTAATCCTCTTGCAGCTACATCGGTAGCTATTAAAATATCTAATCGACCATCTTTTAATTTTTCTAAAGTTTGTTCTCTTAAATTTTGATTCATATCACCATTTAATGCAGCGCTATTATATCCATAACGTTCTAATACTTCTGCAACTTCCAAAGTAGCACTCTTAGTTCTTACAAAAATAATAGTAGCAGAAAAATCTTCTGATTCTAAAAAACGTATTAATCCATCTGTTTTTTTACAACAAACAATCCAATAACTTTGATAAATATTTGGTTGTGTTTTAATGTTAGATTGAATTTTTATTTCTTTTGGATATGTCATAAATTTATGAGCAATTTTCTTAATAATCATAGGCATAGTTGCAGAAAATAAAGCTGTTTGATGTTTTTTAGGAATTCTTGACATTATATTTTCAACATCTTCTATAAAACCCATTCTTAACATTTCATCAGCTTCATCTAAAACTAATGATTTTAAATATGATAAATTTAATGTTCCTCTTTTTAAATGATCTAATAATCTTCCTGGAGTCCCCACAATAATTTGAGGACCTAATTTTAATATTTTTAACTGTAAATCATATCTTTGTCCACCATATAATGGTAATACTTTTACATTTACCATATATTTTGAAAATTCTAAAAATGCATTTGATACTTGAATAGCTAATTCTCGAGTTGGTGTAAGAACTAAAATTTGAGGATGCTTTAAATTTATAATAATATTATTTAATAATGGAAGTGCAAAAGCAGCAGTTTTTCCACTTCCAGTTTGAGCCATACCTAAAACATCTTGACCTTTTAAAAGATAAGGAATACATAATTTTTGAATAGGAGAGGGTTTTATATATTTTAAATCAAGTAGTGCTTTTAAAATAAAGGAATTTAAGCCAAATTTTAAAAATAAATTATCAATTTGAATCATGTAATATATATACCTTTTTTTAAAGTGATAATATATTTATATTAATTAATATAAATATATTTATATAAATAATTATTTAAATAATCAAAAATATATAAAATAATATTAATAAATTAATATTTTTTATAAATAAAATAAATTATATATTTAAGATTGTTTTGTTGCTTTTATACTTAATCTTAACCTTCCTTGTCGATCAATTTCTAATACTTTTACTAAAACAGATTGTTCAATATTTAAATAATCTGTAACTTTATTAACTCTCTTATTTGCTATTTGTGAAATATGTACTAATCCCTCTTTTCCAAAACCAATAGATACAAATGCACCAAATTCTGTAATTCGAATAACTTTTCCATTATATATTTTTCCTACTTGAATTTCAGAAGTAATTTCTTTAATTTTTTTAATAGCATGTTTTGCTTTTCTTTCAATAGATGCTGATATTTTAATAATGCCATTATCTTGAATTTCAATTATTGTTCCAGTTTCTTCTGTTAACATACGAATTACTGAACCCCCTTTTCCAATAACATCTTTAATTTTTTCAGGATTAATTTTCATAGTATGAATACGGGGAGCAAATTCAGAAATATGACTTTTTGGAGTACTAATATATTGCTTCATAATTTTTAAAATATGAAGTCTAGCTTTTTTAGCCTCATTTAAAGCGTCATGTAATATTTGTTCTGTAATTCCAGATATTTTCATATCCATTTGTAATGCAGTAATTCCTATTTCTGTACCTGATACTTTAAAATCCATATCACCTAAATGATCTTCATCTCCTAAAATATCAGATAATATAATATATTTTTCTCCTTCTTTTACTAATCCCATTGCTACCCCAGCAACTGCTGATTTTATAGGAATACCAGCATCCATTAAAGCTAAAGAAGCACCACAAACTGAAGCCATTGAAGAAGAACCATTTGATTCAGTAATTTCCGAAACTATTCGAATGGTGTATGGAAATTTATCTAATTCAGGCATAACAGCTACCATGCTTCTTTTAGCTAATTTTCCATGACCAATTTCTCTTCTCTTTGGAGAACCTACAATTCCAATTTCTCCAACAGAATATGGAGGAAAATTATAATGAAATAAAAAATTATCAGTTCTATCTCCTAATAATTCATCTAAATTTTGAGCATCTCTCGAAGTACCTAATGTTACAGAAACTAAAGATTGTGTTTCACCTCTAGTGAATAATGCTGAACCATGAACACGAGGTAAAATTCCAGTTCGAATATCTAATTCTCTAACAATATTATTTTTTCGACCATCAATACGATTATTTTCATAAAGTATTTTATTACGTACAATTGTTCTTTCAATATTATATAAAATATTTTCTATTTCAGATTCTATAAAACTAATATTATTTAATCTTAAATGCTCAATAAGATTAGTTTTAATTATATCTAATTTTTCATGTCGTATTTTTTTATCAACAATTTTATAAGATGTAATAATATCAGATTGACAAAATTCAAAAACATAATTAAATAATTCATGATCTTCAATATGTTTAGAATTGTAATTCCAAGAATTAATTTTTACATCTTTTGCAAATAAACAAATATTTTCAATTAATTTTTGTTGTTTACGATAACCAAATAAAATGGCATTTAAAACTTCTTTTTCATTTAATAAATTTACTTCTGCTTCTACCATTAAAATAGCATCTTTTGTTCCAGAAACTACTAAATCTAATTTTGTATTTTTCATTTCATTTATTGTTGGATTTAAAATATATTTATTATTAATATATCCAACTCTAGCTGCTCCAATTGGACCTAAAAAGGGCATACCAGATAATTTTAATGCTACTGATGCTCCAATAATTGCAACAATATCAGGATTAATCTGAGGATTTACAGATACTACTGTAGCAATAATTTGAATTTCATTTAAAAAATCTTTAGGAAATAATGGTCTAATTGGACGATCAATTAATCTTGCAATTAATATTTCATTTTCACTCGGTCTACCTTCTCGTCTAAAAAATCCTCCTGGTATTCGACCTGCAGCATATGTACGTTCTTGATAATTAATACTTAAAGGAAAAAATTTTTGATTTAACTGTGTTTTTTTATCTCCTACAACTGTTACAAAAACAGCGGTATCATCCATAGTTATCATAACTGATGAAGTTGCTTGTCTGGCCATCATACCCGTTTCTAAAGTAATTGTATGTTTACCATATTGAAATTTTCTAACAATAGAATTTAACAAAATTTATATCCTTATTTATATAAAATTTAAAAAAACATAAAAAGAGCTCAATTGCCCTTTTTATGATATAATATATTAAAATGTTAATTATTTATATTTAATATTTTTATAATATAATATTTAATGACGTAATTCTAATTTAGAAATTATATTATTATATCTAATAATATTAATATTTTTTAAATAATTTAATAATTTACGTCTTTTAGAAACCATTTTTAATAAACCTCTTTTACTTGAAAAATCTTTTTTATGTATATTAAAATGATTTTTTAAATAATCAATTTGATGACTTAATAAAGCAATTTGAACTTCTGATTTACCAGTATTATTACAATTAATACTATATTTTAATATAATTTCTTTTTTATTTATTTTCATAAAATATTATTCTTAAATATATTTAATTATTAAATTATAATGCAAATATTTTAATTAATATTTAAAAATTTATAAAAAAAAATATTTTTTTTTTTATCAATTTTTGCCATAATAAAAATTTTATTATTATTTTGAATAGTAATTCTAAAAATACTAGGGTATTTTTTATAAGAATAAAAAATATTATTTTTTATATTAATAATATTATTATAATTAGGAATAATTACTTCAGGTAATGTAAAAAAAATATTTTTTATAGATAATAAAAAACTATTAAGTATAATATTATGATTTTTATTAAAATCATTTTTTATTATATAATTTAATTGTTCAAAAGTAAAAGTTTCATGTATTTTATATGAATGCACTTGCAATCTTCTTAAAAAAATAACATGAGCTCCGCATTGTAATAATTTTCCTAAATCATGTATAATTCTACGAATATATGTTCCTTTAGAACATATAATATCTAATTCAATAAATTTTGAATTATATTTTATAAGATTTAATTGATGAATTTTAATTTTTCGTAAAATTTTTGGAATAAAATCATTTTTTATAGCATATTTATAAAGTGGGCGACCTTGATATTTGACAGCAGAATACGATGGTGTCACTTGAAATAGTTGATTTTTTATTATTTTTAAAGATTCATATAATTTAAATAATGAAAATTTAACTATTTGATTTTTTAATATTATACCATAAGAATCATATGTTGAAGTAGTTATTCCTAATTTTGCTATAACATAATAACGTTTATTAGAATTACTTAAATAATCTGAAAATTTTGTACATTCTCCAAAACAAATAGGTAATATACCACTTGCTAATGGATCTAACGTACCAATATAACCTGCTTTTTTAGCACAAAATATTTTTTTTACTTTTTGCAATATTTTATTAGATGATAATCCAATTGGTTTATCTAATAATAATACTCCATTAATATTTTTTTTATACATTATTATTTATTTTTAAATATAATAATATCATATTTATTATAAAATTAAATATTTTTAATTAAATTAGAAATTTTTATGCCTTTTATTAAAGAATTATCACTATAAAAAAATAATATTGGAATTTTTCGTAAAATTATTTTTTTACATAAAATACGTCTAATATAACCAGAAGCATTTTGTAAAATACTAATAATATTTTTTACATTATTTTTTAAAATATTTTTTTTTAAAAACTTAATATCTTCCATATCATTAATAAAAATTTTTGCATATGATAAATCTTTAGATACTTTAACTTCAGATACTGTAATAAATGAATGAATTCTTGGATCTCTTAATTTATTTTTTAAAATATATGATATTTCTTTTTTAAGTTCTTCAGATATACGAATAGAACGATGAAAACTTTTATTATTACTTTTTTTTAAAAATTTCATAAATTTTATTATATCTATAATATATAATTAGTTTTTAATTTACATTTTTTAATTCTATAATTTTAAATGATTCAATTATATCACCAATACGAATATTTTTATAATTTTTTATTCCTAGTCCACATTCCTTTCCAAAACTAACTTCTTTAACATCTTCTTTAAAACGACGTAATGATTCTAATTCACCGCTATGTATTATTTTTTTATCTCTTAAAATACGAATTGGATTTTTTCGTTTTATAATACCATTAATAACCATACATCCTGCAATAAAAACAGATTTTGATGGTTTAAAAATATCTCTAATTTCAGCTGATCCTAAAATTAATTCTTTACATTTTGGAGATGTAATTTCAAAAATTTTTAATTTAATATCATCAATTAAATGATATATTATAGAATAATGATAAAAATTTACATTTTCTAATTTTATTAAACGTTTAGCTGACATATTAGGTTCGACATTAAATCCAATAATAATTGCATTAGAAGCAATTGCAAGAGATACATCAGTTTCTGTAATATTACCAACATTAGCAGTAATAATTTTAATTTCTATATTATCATTAGATAAATTTTTTATAATATTAGAAATAACTTCTAAGGAACCTTGAAGATCAGATTTTAAAATAATATTTAAACAAAAAATACCATCTTTTTTTAAATTTTGAAAAACATTTTTTAAATCAACTATTTTTGTTTTTTTTAATTTCATTTCTCGAGATTTATTTTTTCTAAATAATGCAATTTCTCGAGCTTTTTTTTCATTTTTTATAGAATAAAATACATCACCACTTATTGGTATACCAGATAATCCTAATATTTCAACTGGAATAGATGGACCAACAGATTTTACTTCTTTTCCAAATGAATTTTTAATAACACGTATACGACCCCAATGCAAACCACATAATACATTATCACCTTTATTTAATTTACCCTCACGAATTAAAATTGTTGCTATTGGACCTTTATTTTTATCAAGTCGTGCTTCAATTACCACACCATTAGCCATTCCAGATGGTAAAGCAAATAATTCTAACATTTCAGCTTGCAATAATATTGCATCTAATAAATCATCAATACCTGAACCAGTAATTGATGATACATTAACAAAAATATTTTCACCACCCCATTCTTCTGGTAATATATCATATTTTACAAGTTCTTTTTTAATTTTTTCAGGATTTGAATCAGGTTTATCAATTTTATTAATTGCAACTATTATTGGAACATTAGCTAATTTTGCATGTTGAATTGCTTCAATTGTTTGAGGTTTGACTCCATCATCTACTGCTACCACTAATATAACAATATCAGTAATTTGTGTCCCTCTTGCTCTCATTGAAGTAAATGCAGCATGTCCAGGAGTATCTAAAAAAGTAATGATTCCTTTTTTATTTTGAACATAATAAGCACCAATATGTTGTGTAATACCACCAGCTTCATGAGAAGCAATCTTTGTAGATCTAATATAATCTAATAAAGAAGTTTTACCATGATCAACATGACCCATAACAGTTACTATTGGAGGTCTAATAGTTTTTATTATATTTTTATTCATTATTTTATGTTCTTGAATAATTGATTCTTCTAATATATTCAAATTTTCTACAATTGATTTATGACCCATTGCTTCAACAATTAATTGTGCAGTTTTTTGATCAACAATTTGATTACTTGTAAATATATTACCTTTTTTTTTCATTTCTTGAATTAAATGAATACTTTTAATTGCCATTTTATCTGATAATTCTGATATTAAATTTTTTTTATGAATTAAAATATTTTTAATAATTTTTTTTTTAGGTTTAATAAAATTATGATGTAATAAATCTTTTTTTTTATTTTTTATAATATTATCAACATTTTTATTTTTAATATTTTTATTTTTTATTTTTTTTTTATTATTAAAATGCATATCATATTCAATAATATTATTAATATCATCTAATGAATTTAAATTAGTAAATTTTTTTAAATGATTATTAGAAGATAAATTTTTTATAATAGCTTGATTTAATGATGTAATTTTATTTTTTTTAAAAATATTAACAGTATTTTTTTTATAATTCGTGATATTTTTTGAATTAATATCTTTTTTTTGATTTATTTTTTCTAATTTATTTTTAATAACATTATTTTTATTTTTAATTGATGTATTAATTAAATTAGATTTAATGTGAGAAAAATTTTTTTTTAAATTAATATTTTCATATTTATAATTATTAATTTTATTATCATTATTATTTTTTTTTAAAATATTAGAATAATATTTTTTTTTTTCTTGATTTTGTATTAAAGTATCTGAAATAGATTTAACATTTTTTTGTTCATTTTTTATATTAAATGATAATTCATTTTTTGAAGATAAATAATGTAATAATAATTTTTTTTCTTGTAAATTGATATAATCATCTTTTTTTTTTATTATTCCAATATTAGAAAATTTTTTTATTAATTCAAATACTGTTATATTCATTTCATATGATAAAGATTGTAAAGTAATATTAGTCATATATTTCCTTATAATGTCAAATAATATTTATTATTAATAGAAAATAAAAATTATTATTAAAAAATAAAATTAATTCTATTAAAATATTCTTATAATGTTATTTTAATTAAATTATATTATAAAAAAAATTATGATTTTGTTTTAATAATAATTTTGTTATATAATTATCTGATTGTTCTTGTATAAGATGTGCTATTTTTGAATCAATACCTTTAATTTCTATTAACATTAAATAAGGAATACAGGCTAATTCTAGTAAAGATGAAAAACCAGATTTGATTAAAATATTAATTATAGAACTTTTAATAGTTAAATATTTATTAAATAAAGAACGAATTCTATAAATTTTCATTTTATTATTATATTTTAAATTATTTTCTGTCATTATATTTAATTCCCAACCACTTAATTTTGATACTAATTTTACATTTTGACCATTTTTACCAATTGCTTGTGCTAAATATTTTAATTTTACAATAACATCCATAGCATGAATATTTGAATGTACTATAATAGATACTACGCGAACAGGAGCCATAGCATTTATTACAAATTGTGCAGGATTATCACTCCATAAAATAATGTCTATTCTTTCCCCATTTAATTCTTTAGAAACAGATTGTACTCTAGCTCCTTTAATACCTACAAATGAACCAACTGGATCGATTTTTTTATTATGAGTTTTAACAACAACTTTAGAACGAAAACCAGGATCTCTAACAATAGCCTGAATTGATACTAAATTTTCCCGCATCTCTGGAACTTCATTATGAAATAATTCAATTAACATTTCTGCTCTAGTACGACTAATAAATAATTGAATACGATTAAATTTAGATTTTATTTCATATAAAATACCTCGTACGCGATCTCCAATTGTAAAATATTCATTAGGTAACATATCTTTACGTAAAATAATTGCTTCTATATCATTATTTAAATTTAAAATAACATAATCACGATAAATTTTTTTTACAATACCTTGAATTATTTTACCTTTACAATTATGAAATTTGTTTGAAATCATTGATTGTTCTATTTCTCGTACTTTTTTTATTATAATTTTTTTAGCTGCTTGAGTAGAAATTCTATCAAAATTTATTGAATCAATTTTATCTTCAATAAATTCACTTAATTGCACATTTGAATTATGAAAACGAGCTGCTTCTAAAGTAATTTCTTTTGTTGGATTTTTAACTGTATTTACAATCATCCATCTACGAAAAGTATCAAAATGACCATTTTTACGATTAATACTTACTCGAATATCAATTTCTTGAGTATATTTTTTTTTTGTTGCTATCATTAATGCATCTTCTAAAACTTCAAAAATTTTTTCACGAGGTAAAGATTTTAATTTAGAAACTAATTCTACCACTGATAAAATTTCTTTATTTATCATATTCACCTCTAA
The DNA here is from genome assembly GCF_005080705.1 of Buchnera aphidicola (Therioaphis trifolii). Lineage (NCBI taxonomy): Bacteria > Pseudomonadati > Pseudomonadota > Gammaproteobacteria > Enterobacterales > Erwiniaceae > Buchnera > Buchnera aphidicola. The sequence goes on from NZ_CP032996.1 coordinate 283,000, forward strand.
ATATTTAATATTATAATAAAATATTATTTTGATTAAATTAATTTTTAAATAAAATTAAATATATTTTTAAAAAATATAAAAAATATCATTATATTTAAAAATTATATTTATACCGAGAGTGGGATTTGAACCCACATGCTATATTATAGCACTATCCCCTCAAGATAGCGTGTCTACCTATTTCACCATCTCGGTTTATTATGGATAATAATATAATTAAAATAATTTTTATTTATTATATTTATATTTTTATAAAAAATTATTATAATTATATTAATTTATAAAAATCAAAAATACACATTATAATACTAAATATAAAAAATAATATAATAAAAATTTTAGTTAAAGTATTTAATATAGAATCATGATAAATAAAATTCCATATACTAAATTGATAATAATTTTTATTAAATTTAAATAAATCATTATAATGTGCAGGATTTAACATAATTAAAGTTATTAAAATAAAACAAATAATAGTAAATATTATAAAAATTAATTTACACATAAAATTTTATCTTTATCCTAAAAATTATTTTATAATATAATAAAGTATAATGTTAATAATATTTCAATATTTACCTACTATCACTCAAATTTAACATAATAGTAGGTATTTATAAATTTATAATTAAATATTATAAAATATATTATCTTTATATATTATAAATAACTATATTATAATTTAATAATATAAAAAAAATATAAAAAATTTAAATAATATTATTAAAATTATTATTTAATTTTACATATTTTATATTTTTTTTCTATTCATTAAATCATCAATTTGCTTAGAATCAATTGTTTCATATTTCATTAATGCATCTTTCATTGCATGTAAAATATCTAAATTATCATTTAATATTTTTTTTGCACGATTATAATTTTTTTCAATTAATAATTTAATTTCTTGATCAATAATTCTAGATGTTGCATCAGATACATATTTATTATTAGAAAAAACAGGATTAAAAATCATATTATTATCTTCATTATCTGTATATAATAAAGGTCCTAATTTTTCAGAAAATCCCCATTTTGTTACCATATTTCGAGCTAAATTTGTAGCAATTTTTATATCATTAACTGATCCAGTAGAAACTTGTTTAGTACCATAAATCATTTCTTCTGCTAAACGACCTCCATATAAAGTTGATATTTGACTTTCTAATTTTTGTCTACTTAAACTAATCATATCAGATTCAGGTAAAAAAAATGTTACTCCTAAAGCTCTTCCTCTAGGTACAATAGTTACTTTATGTGCAGGATCATGTTCTGGAACTAATCTACCAATAATAACATGTCCTGATTCATGATATGCTGTAAATTCTTTTTGAATTTCAGTCATAATCATTGAACGTCTTTCAGAACCAATCATAATTTTATCTTTTGCTTTTTCAAAATTTGACATTGAAACAAATTTTTGATTAGATCGTGCAGCAAATAATGCAGATTCATTTACTAAATTCGATAAATCTGCTCCAGAAAAACCAGGAGTACTTCGAGCAAGAACCATAATATCTACATCAGTATTAAGAGGTATATTTTTCATATGAACTTCTAAAATTTTTTTTCTACCTCTAATATCTGGTAATGATACTATTACCTGACGATCAAAACGACCAGGTCTTAATAAAGCAGAATCTAAAACATCTGGTCGATTAGTTGCTGCGATTAAAATAATACCTTCATTACCTTCAAATCCATCCATTTCAACTAACATTTGATTTAAAGTTTGCTCTCTTTCATCATTACCCCCACCAAAAGCACTACCTCTTTGACGTCCTACAGCGTCAATTTCATCAATAAAAATTATACAAGGAGCAATTTTTCTAGCGTGATTAAAAACATCACGAACACGAGATGCACCAACACCAACAAACATTTCTACAAAATCTGATCCAGATAATGTTAAAAAAGACACTCTTGCTTCACCTGCAATTGCTTTTGCAAGTAATGTTTTTCCAGTTCCTGGTGGTCCAATCATTAAAACTCCTTTTGGAATTTTACCACCTAAATTTTGAAATTTTATTGGTTCTTTTAAATATTCTACTAACTCACTTACTTCTTCTTTTGCTTCATCGCATCCTGCAACATCTAAAAAAGTAATTTTAATTTTTTTATCAGAAAAAATTTTAGTTTTACTTTTTCCAAAAGAATTTATACCTTTACTAACGTTATTTTTAACCTGTTTCATAAAATAAAACCAAACACCAATTAATAATAATGTTGGAAACCAAGATATAAATATGGAAAATATAATACTTTGTTTTTTTGGAGCAATACCAGATACAATAATATGTTTTAATAAAAGTTTATTTAATAATTTAGGATCATGTATAGGCATATAAGTATTATATTTACTATTATTTTTTTTAATAAAATTAATATGATTTCCATTAATAGATACTTTTTTTATTTCATTTTTATTCATAATAGATAAAAATGTAGTATAATCAACATCATGTTTTTTATTATTATTAATATTTAATCCAATCAATACACAAATTAGTAAAATTAATATTACTAACCAAAAAAATAAATTTTTAAATATATCACGCAAAGCACTAACCTCATTACAATTACAATTATTTTTTAAAAAATTAGATACATATTATTTTTTAAAACCTCTTGCTAAAATGAAAACTTCACGAGAACAACTACGTGAAGCATTAGGTTTGCAAATTTTTATAATAGAAAAAAAAGTTCGTAATTTATTTAAAAAATCTTTTACACCTAATCCTTGAAATATTTTTAATAAAAAAACTCCATTATTTGATAATGTAGTTAAAGCAATATTTAAAGCTAATTTAGATAAAAATAATGATTTGGGAATATCTATAGAAGATATACCAGTTATATTTGGTGACATATCAGACATAATTAAATGAATTTTTTTATTTTGAATAAATTTTAATAATTGATTTAATATTTTTGTTTTTAAAATATTACCTTTAAAAAAAAAAACACCAGGAATAGGTTTCATATCATTAATATCACATGATATGACACATCCATGTTTACCAATTTTTTTAATAGCATATTTTGACCAACTTCCTGGAGAAGAACCTAAATCAATAACATTCATACCCATTTTAAATAAATGATATTTTAAGTTTATATCATGTAATTTAAACCATGCTCGAGAACGAAAATTATTATTATAAGATTGTTTAACAAATGGATCTTTAAAATGTTGTAATAACCAACGTTTTGAACTAGAAGATTTTTTTTTTTTCATATAATAATTTAAAAAATATATTTTTTATTAAATTTTTAAATTTATTTTATTAAAAATAAATAATATAATATTAAATTATTAATATATTTTTATTTCAATATAAAAAAATATTTATCAATATTTCTTAAATATATCTTATATTTAAAATTTTATATTTAATAATACCAGAAGGAGTATTTACTGAAACAGTATCTAATATTTTTTTTCCAATTAAACTTCTTGCAATAGGTGAATTTATAGAAATTAATCCATTTTTAAAATTAGATTCATCATCTCCAACAATACAAAAAACAAATTTTTTTCCTGTACTTACATTTAATATATCAACAGTTGATCCAAAAACAACTTTTCCAGTAAACAATATATTTTTAATATCAATAATTTGAGCATGATACAATTTAGATTCAATTTCTTTAATTCGTTTTTCACAAAATGCTTGTTCTTCTCTTGCTGCGTGATATTCAGCATTTTCTTTTAAATCACCATGTTTTCTTGATTCAGAAATCGCATAAATAATTTTTGGTCTAACAACATTTTTTAAATGTCTTAATTCAATATTAAGTTTTTCAACACCTTTCGCTGTCATTGGAATTTTTTTCATAAAATAAATCCTTATTATTAAAATTTTAAAAGATTATAATAATATCATTCATAATATTAATTATTATATTATATTAAAAATAAATTATTTTATTCAAATTTTATATTACAAATTAAAATAAAATATTATATTATAATAATAATATAATTATCATAAAATAATAAAATTAAAAATGAAAATTGAAAAATTAAAATTACATATTCAAAATAATGTTCCATTAGAAAAAATATATTTAAAAGGTAATAAAGATCATATTCATATTATTGCAATTGGAAATATATTTCAAAATATGAAAAATATAGAAAAACAAAAAATTATTTATAAACCATTAACAAAATATATTATAAAAAAAAAAATTCATGCAATTACTATAGAAACTTTTACTATCAAAGAATGGGAAAAAAAAAAAATAAAAAATTATAAATAAAATTTAAATTTACAGTAAATAATTTTATATAAAAAATAATACTTTGTCAAAAAAATTTTTAAAAATATTTTTAATTTTTATAATTAATATAATTAATTTTTTAATTAATTATATTAATATAAAAATTAAAAAATAATATTAAATACATTATAATAAAAAAATATAAAGTATTTAAATACTAATAAAAAATAGTTATATCATTTATTTTAATAAAATAAGGAGTATATTTATGTATGCAATTTTTTCACATGGAGGAAAACAATATACCGCAAAAAAAGGACAAATTATACGATTAGAAAAAATCAATTTTAAAGTAGGATTAAATTTTACAATAAATAATATTTTAATGATTGTTAATAATAAAAAAGTTAAAATTGGAAATCCCAATATAATTAATAGTAATATTTTAGGTAATATTATTAGACATGGTAGAGAAAAAAAAATTAAAATTATAAAATTTAAAAGAAGAAAACACTATAAAAAACAACAAGGACATCGTCAATATTTTACTGAAATCAAAATTATTGATATTATATCAAAATAATTTTTATAGGAAATATTATGGCACAAAAAAAAGCTGGAGGTTCAACTAGAAATGGACGTGATTCACGTTCTAAAAGATTAGGAATAAAAAAATTTGGAGGACAATATGTATCTTCAGGATCAATTATTATTAAACAAAGAGGAACTAAATTTCATCCTGGAGATAATACAAAATTAGGAAAAGATCATACAATTTTTGCTCTTAAAAATGGGAGAGTTCAATTTAAAAAAAAAGGATTAAAAAATAAAAAATATGTAAATATCATTATTTAATGTTTACAATATAAAATTATTTATATTTTATTACTCCTTTATTAAAAATAATAAAGGGGAATAATTAAAAACAACATAAATAAAAAAATCAATAATTAATCAAGAGATATTAGTAAATGAAATTTATTGATCAAGTAAAAATAAAAGTTATTGCTGGTAATGGAGGAAATGGATGTACACATTTTAGAAGAGAAAAATTTGAACCTAAAGGAGGTCCTGATGGTGGAAATGGGGGAGATGGTGGAAATATATGGATAAAAACAAATCGTAATTTAAATACATTAATTGATTATAAATTTAAAAAAAATATTATTGCAGAAAATGGTTATCCAGGAAAATCTAAAAATCGAACTGGAAAAAAAGGATCTGATATAATTATAGAAGTTCCAATAGGAACCCGAATTATTAATAATAATACTAATGAAATTATTGCTGATTTAATAAATTATAATTCAAAAATATTAATTGCAAAAGGTGGAAAAAAAGGCATTGGAAATACAAAATTTAAATCATCAATTAATAGAACACCATATAAAAATACTTTAGGAAAAAAAGGAGAAGTATTTGATATTACATTAGAATTAATATTAATTGCTGATGTTGGAATAATAGGATTACCAAATTCAGGAAAATCAACATTATTAAAATCTATTTCTGAAGCTAAACCTAAAATTTCAAATTATCCATTTACAACTTTAATACCTAATTTAGGTATTGTAAAAATAAATAATAAAAATAATTTTATTATAGCTGATATTCCTGGTTTAATTAAGGGAGCATCCAAAGGATTAGGATTAGGAATTAATTTTTTACAACATATTAAACGATGTCAAATCTTATTACATTTAATTGATATTTTTGAAAAAACTAATATTATTATTAGTAACATTAAAATTATTGAAATAGAATTAAAAAAATATAATAAAAATTTATATAATAAACCAACATGTTTAGTATTTAATAAAATAGATTATTATGATCATAAAAAGTTAATAAAAAAAATTTATTCTATAAATAACAAAATTAATACTACAAAAAAAATTTTTTTTATTTCAGCAATAAATAATATTGGAACAAAAAAATTATGTAATTTTTTATTAAATTATTTAAATGAATATAAAAAATAAATAATAAAAATAAAATTTGGAATTTATAAATTTAAAAAAAATATAAAATCCGGATAGTTATTTATTCCGGATTTAAAATATTATAAAAAAAATAATATATTTTTATTATCTTTTAGAAAATTGTGGTTTTTTTCTTGCTTTTCTTAATCCAACTTTTTTCCTTTCAACTTGTCTAGAATCTCGAGTAACAAAACCAAATTTTCGTAAAATATTTCGAAAATTTGAATCATAATTAATTAATACTCTTGTAATACCTTGTCTAATAGCTCCTGCTTGTCCTGAAATTCCTCCACCTTTAACAGTAATATAAAAATTAAATTTATTTAACATATTTGTTATTTTTAAAGGTTGTAAGATTATCATACGAGCTGTTTCAACAGGAAAATATTTTAATAAATCTCTTTTATTAATAATAATATTACCAGTACCTATTTTTAAAAAAACTCGCGCAGAAGAACTTTTACGACGTCCAGTAGCATAATTTTGATAATTATTCATATAATATTCCAAATTAAATATTTAAAAGTTGTGGATTTTGTGCTTTATGATTATGACATTCAGAAGGATAAATTTTTAATTTTTTTAACATAATACGACCTAATGGTCCTTTTGGTAACATACCTTTTACAGCAATTTTAATAATTTTTTCTGGAAATTTTAAAATCATATCCTGAAAAGAAATTTTTTTCATACCACCAATATATCCGCTATGTTTATAATAAATTTTATTTTTAATTTTATTTCCAGTAACAATAATTTTATTAGCATTTATTACAATAATAAAATCTCCAACATCTATATAAGGAGTATATTCAATTTTATGTTTTCCTTTTAAGTAATGAGATATTTTTGTAGATAATCTTCCTAAAATTTTATTAGTAGCATCTATATAATACCATTTTTTTTTTATATTCTTAATATTTGTAACAAAAGTTTTCATATAAAATCCTTAATAAATAATTTTAATAAAAATATATAATATAAAAAATTTTAAATAAAAATGAAATATATTGTAATAATAATTTTAAAAATTGAAAATAATATAATATAATTTTAAAAAAATATTTTATATATTATTATATTTAATAAATGAGTATAAAAATTATGGAATTAAAAACAATATTACAGAAATTACGTAATAAGATTAATAAAATTGATGAATTAATATTAGAATTATTATTTAAACGACGAAAAATAGCAATAAAAATTGCAAAAAAAAAAATAATAAATAAATTTCCAATAAAAGACAAAAATAGAGAACAAGAATTATTAAAAAAATTAATTAACTTTGGAAAAAAATTAAAATTATCTAAAAAATATATTCAAGAAATATTTAATATTATTATTCATGATTCTATTGAAATACAAAAAAAAATAAAAATAGAAAAAAAAAATAATAATGATAATAATCAATTAGAAATAGCATGTATTGGACCAAAAGGATCATATTCATATATTGCAGCAATAAAATATATGAAAAAATATAAAAAAAATTATTTTATAAAAAAATATAATAATTTTGAAGATATTTTTAATTCTATAAAAAAAAATAAATTTAATTATGCAATTATTCCTATCGAAAATAATTATTCTGGTTTTATTCCTGAAGTATATAAACTACTTATAAAAAAAAATATAAAAATTATTGGTGATTTTTATTTACCTATTCAACATTGTGTATTAACAAAACCAAATATAATATTTAAAGATATAAAAAAAATTTATAGTCATAATCAAGCATTTAAACAATGTAGTAATTTTATTAAAAAATTTCATTATTTAAAAATAAAATATACAAATAGTACTTCTGAAGCGATGAAAATTATTTCTACATCAAATAAAAATAATATTGCTGCAATAGGCGATAAAAATAATTCAAAATTTTATAAATTAAATGTTATTTTAGAAAATATATCAAATCAAATAAATAATAAAACACGTTTCTTAATTTTAAATAATTATGATATAAATAAAATAAATAGTCAAAAAAAAAATATAACATTAATTTTAAAAACAAAACAAATATTATTATTTTATATTATTCAAATACTTTATACTAATAAAATTGAAATAATTAAATTAAAATTAAATTCATATCATAAAAACCAAATAAAAGAAATTATTTATTTAGAAATTGAAATAAAAAAAGAAAAAAAAATTAAAAAAATATTAAAAATTCTTGAAGAGAAAGATATTATAATAAAAAATTTAGGTTCTTATTCTAGATTAAATATATCTAAATAAAAATTAATTTTAATATTATAAAATTAAAAAAATTTACTTTTTTTAATATATTAAAATAATACTTTGAGTAAATAGTTATGTTTAATAATATTTCAAATAAATTTATATCAATAATTAAAGATATTTCTGGATATGGAAGAATTACAGAAAAAAAATTAAAAAATTGTTTAAAAAAAATTAAAATAACATTATTAGAAGCAGATGTTGCATTGCCAGTAATTAAAGAAATTATTAATAAAATTAAAAAATCAATTATTGGAAAAGATATTAATTTACATCTTACTCCAGGGCAAGAATTTATAAAAATTCTTAAAGAAGAATTAATATTTATCATGAGTCATAAAGATCATGATTTAAAAATATCTAAAAAAAAATTAAATATTTTTTTAATTATTGGCATACAGGGATCAGGTAAAACCACTACAATAGGAAAATTAGGACATTTTATATCTAAAAAATATAAAAAAAATATTTTAGTTTCTTCTACAGATATATATCGTCCAGCAGCAATAGAACAATTAGAATATATAGCAAAAAAAGCACAAATAAATTTTTTTAAAGATAATAATATAAATGATCCTATTACGATTAGTAAAAATGCTATAAAATATGCAAAAAAAAAACTATATGATATATTAATATTAGATACTGCAGGAAGATTACATACTAATAATGTGATGATGAATCAAATTAATAAAATACAAAAAATTATTCAACCAAATGAAACATTATTTGTTATTGATTCAATGATGGGTCAAGATGCAATTAATATTGCTAAACAATTTACACAATTTATAAATATTTCTGGATTAATATTAACTAAAGTGGATAGTGATACTAGAGGTGGTGCTGCATTATCTGCAAGTTATATTACTAAAAAACCTATTAAATTTATTGGAACTGGAGAAAAAATAGAATCTATTTCTATATTTGAACCAAAAAGAATTGTTTCAAAGATTTTAGGTATGGGTGATATATTATCAATAATAGAAAAAATTAATCAAAAAATTGATAAAAAACAAAAAATAGAATTAATTAAAAAAAATAATAAATTTAATTTAAATGATTTTAAATTACAAATACAAAAAATAAAAAAATTTGGAGGAATAAATAATTTTATTTCTAAAATACCATTAAATTATTTAAATTTACAAAAATATCAAAATAAAACAAATGATAAAAAATTAAATATAATGATTGCTATCATTGATTCTATGACACCATTAGAAAGAATGAATCCAAAGATTATTAAAAGATCAAGAAAAAAACGAATTTCAAAAGGATCAGGAACAACTATACAAAATATTAATATATTATTAAAACAATTTTATGAATTAAAAAAAATGATGAATAAAATAAAAAATAAAGGAATAAAAAATATATTTCAAAATATTAAAAATATTTTTCCAAATATATTTTAATATTTATTTATATAATTTATAATAATAAAAAATGTATTTTATAATATTAAAGAGGAATTATGGTAAAGATTAGATTATCATTAAAGGGATCAAAAAAAAATCCATTTTATAAAATTATTGTAGCAGATAGTAGATCTCCTAGAGATGGAAAATTTATAGAACAAATTGGTTTTTTTAATCCAAAAATTAATCATTCAAATCAAAAAATGTATTTAAATATTGAAAGAATGAATTATTGGATTAATAATGGTGCTTTATTAACAAAAAAAACAAAACATTTAATAAAAAGAATAATAAAACAAAATATATAAATTTATTTATTATTCATAATATATTTATTAAAATATGAAAAATTTATTAATTATAGGTAAAATTGGTGCTGCATATGGAATTTTAGGTTGGAATAAAATTTTTTCTTATACTGAAAAAAAAAAAAATATTTTTGAATATACACCATGGTTAATACATTACAATAAAAAATGGAAAAAATTTTTCATTGAAAATAAAAAAATAAATAAAAAGATTATTATTGTAAAATTTATAAATATCAACAATAGAAATAATGCACAATTATTAACCAATCATGTTATTTTTATTAAAAAAAAACAACTACCAAAATTAAAAAAATTTGAATATTATTGGTATAATTTAATTAATTGTAAAGTATTTAATACTAAAAAACAATATTTAGGAAAAGTAAATAAAATTATCAGAACAAAAGCAAATGATATTTTAGTCATTAAAATACAAAAAACAAATAAAGAATATTTAATTCCATTTATTATAAATATTTTTATTAATAAAGTTGATTTAAAAATGAAATTTATATATTTAAATATATAAATTTCAAAAATAAAATATTATAAATATATAAAGGTTAAAAATGTGGATTGGAATTATTAGTATATTTCCTAAAATATTTCATTCTGTAATAAATTATGGAATAATTAAAAAAGCTATTAAAAAAAAAATTATTTCTATCAATATATGGAATTTAAGACATTTTTCAAATAATATATATGGAAAAATAGATGATCATCCTTATGGAGGAGGACCAGGTATGGTTATGACTCCAAAACCATTACAATATGCAATAAAAACAATAAAAATTTTTTCTCCAAAAAATACTATTGTAATATATTTATCACCTCAGGGAAAAAAAATAAATCAAAATATTATTAATAAAATATCTAAAAAAAAAAGCATAATATTAATATGCGGAAGATATGAAGGAATAGATGAACGAATTATAAATAATTATGTAGATGAAGAATGGTCAATTGGTGATTATATTGTATCAGGAGGAGAATTACCTGCTATGATTATTATTGATAGTATTTCTAGATTATTACCAGGAATATTAAAAAAATATTCTATACAAAAAGAATCATTTTATTCTGGATTATTAGATTATCCGCATTATACAAGACCAAAAGATTTAAATGGAAATCATGTACCTAAAATATTATTATCTGGAAATCATAAATATATTCAAAAATGGAAACTAAAACAAGCATTAAAAAATACTTTTTTAAAAAGACCAGATTTATTTAAAAAAATAAATTTATCTAAAGAACAAGAAAATATTTTAAAAAAAATTAAAAAAAATAATTAATTTATATTTATTCATTAAGGAAATATATTTAATGAAATCAAACATTATTAAAGAAATTGAAAAAAAACAAATGAAAAAAAATATACCAAATTTTCGAAGTGGAGACACATTAGAAGTAAAAGTATGGGTAATCGAATCATCTAAAAAACGCTTACAATCTTTTGAAGGAATTGTTATTGCAATCAAAAATAGACAATTACAATCTTCATTTACTATACGAAAAATATCTCATGGAGAAGGAATAGAGCGTGTTTTTCAAACACATTCTCATGTTATTGAAAATATTATTATTAAAAAAAAAGGATTAGTTAGAAAATCTAAATTATATTATTTAAGAAAAAAAGTTGGTAAATCTGCTAAAATAAAATCAAAAATATAATAAATAATTTTATTTTCATAAACATGCAGTCATAATTTATTGACTGCAAAAATATTATATAAAAATTTTAATATATTAATTAAAAAATTAAAAATAATAATATTAAAAATATTTAATATTAAAAAATCTTTACAAAATATTTCATATTATTTATGATAAAAAATAATATAAATTTATATTATAAAAAATATAATGATAAATTATAAAATTTTATTATTAAATGGTCCTAATTTAAATTTATTAGGAAATCGAGAATCTAATATATATGGTAATATTACTTTAGAAAAAGTACTTAATAAATTAAATAAAAAAGCTATTAAATTAAAAACAAAAATTAAACATATTCAATCTAATGCAGAATATATTTTAATTAATGAAATACATCAATCAAAAAAATATGATTATATTATAATTAATCCAGGTGCTTTTACACATACTAGTATTGCTTTAAGAGATGCGTTACTTGCTATAAAAACACCATTTATTGAAGTGCATATTTCAAATATTTTTGCTAGAGAAAAATTTAGATCACATTCTTGGTTATCAGATATTTCTAATGGAATTATTTCTGGATTAGGAATAGAAGGATATTATTGTGCTTTATATACTATTATAAAAAGATTAAATAATAAAAAAAAAAAATTATAAAATATTAATTTTATTAATAATATATATGTTAAATTTAAAAAATATTATTAAAGATATTTTATAATATTTACCATATCATCAGGTAATGTTGAATAACAATCTACTAAAATATTTGTTATTGGATGAAAAAATTTAATATGACTTGCATGTAATGCTTGTCGATTAAATGAAGTAATTTTTTTAATATTTTTTTTTAAAATATTTTTAGGAATATTATTTCCTAATTTATATAATGGATCACCTAAAATAGGATGTTTTAAATATAACATATGTACTCGAATTTGATGCGTACGACCAGTTTCTAATTTTAAATGTATATGAGTATAAAATTGAAATTTTTGTATTATTTTATAATGAGTAATTGCTTTTTTTCCAAATTTATGTGTTATCATAGAAATTCTTTTTTTTATATTTCTCATAATTGGAATTGAAACTGTCCCTCCAGATATTAATTTCCCCAATACAAATGCATCATATTCACGAATAATTTTTCTATTTTTCATTAAATCAATTAATTTATAATAAGTAACATTATCCTTAGCAATAATCATTAAACCAGTAGTATTTTTATCTAAACGATGTATAATTCCTGATCGTGGTACATTTTTTAAATAATATCTTTCATGCAATAAAATATCTAATAAAGTACCATTTTCATTACCACATCCAGGATGTACAACTAAACCAGCAGGTTTATTAATTATAAATATATATTGATCTTCATATAAAATATTTAAAAAAAAATTATCTTTTATAGAAAATATTTTTTGATTTAAAATCATAATATTTTTCCCAAAATATATTTTAATAATATAAATTTTATTCAAAAATATTAAATAAAAAATATTTTTAAAATATAGTAAAAAATATACTTATAAAAAATAAAAAATTTATTATTAAATGAGAAATAAATGAAATATACAACAAATACAATTCGAAAAATGTTTTTAATGTTTTTTAAAGAAAATAATCATAAAATAATTCCTAGTAGTTCATTAATTCCTAAAAAAAAATCTAATTTATTATTTACTAATGCAGGAATGAATCAATTTCAAGATGTTTTTTTAGGAAAAAAAAAATACCCTTTTTCACAAGTAGTAACAATACAAAAATGTTTACGAACAGGTGGAAAACACAATGATCTTGATGAAGTTGGATATAGTGAATATCATAATACTTTTTTCGAAATGTTAGGAAATTTTAGTTTTGGAACATATTTTAAAAAAGAAGCAATTTTATATGCTTGGAATTTATTAACAGATAAATCATGGTTTAATATACCAAAAAAAAAATTATTTGTTACTGTATATTATAAAGATAAAGAAACATATAATATATGGAATAAAATTATCAAATTATCAAAAAAAAATATTATTAAAATATATAATAAAAAAAATAAAAAATATGAATCTGATAATTTTTGGCAAATGGGAGATACAGGTCCATGTGGACCATGTACAGAAATTTTTTTTAAAAAAAAAAATAATAATAATCAAGAATATAATTTAGAAGATAAAAGTCAATGCATAGAAATATGGAATATTGTATTCATTCAATTTAATAGAATTAATAAAAATGAAATTATTCCATTAAAAATTACATGTGTAGATACAGGAATGGGGTTAGAAAGAATTGCATCTGTTTTACAAAATGTTAATTCAAATTATCAAATAGATACATTTAAAAAAATTATTACTTATATTTCCAAAATAAATAATTTAAATATTTCAAATCATCAATCTTTAAATGTAATTGCTGATCATATTAGAGCTGCTATTTTTATTATTAATGAAAATATAATACCATCAAATGAACATCGGGGATATATTTTAAGAAGAATTATTAGAAGAGCATTATGTCATGGAAATAAAATAGGTATTAAAAATATTTTTTTTTATAAATTAACTAAAATTATTATTTCATTATTTAATAATAATGAAAAAGATTTAGAAAATAAAAAAAAATATATTATTAATATATTAAAAGAAGAAGAATTACAATTTCATGAAACTTTAAATAAAGGTATTAAATTTTTAAATCAAGAAATAAAAAAATTAAAAAAACCAGAAATCAATAGTAAAATAGTATTTTATCTTTATGATACACTAGGTTTTCCAATTGATTTAACTAAAGATATATGTCGAGAACAAAAAATTTATATTAATCAAGAAAAACTTAATAATATTATATTACAACATAAAAAAAACACAAAAAATAAAATTAAAAAATTTATTCAAAATACAATTCATACTGATATTAAAACTATATTTTGTGGATACAAAAAAAATAAAATTACTGCAACTATAAAAAAAATTTTTATTAATGGTAAAGAAAAAAAAAAAATTTTAAAACATGAAACAGGAATTATTATTCTTGATATTACACCATTTTTTGGTGAATCAGGTGGACAAATAGGTGATAGTGGAATTATTTATAAAGAAAATGTTATCTTTCAAGTTAAAGATACTCAAAATTTTATTAATGCAATAGGACATATTGGAACATTATGTTCAGGTAAAATGCATATTAATGATATAATTGTTGCAGAAATTAATAAAAAAAAAAGATTATTAATTCAAAATAATCATACTGCAACACATTTATTACAAACAACACTTAAAAAAATATTAAAATATTCTATTGAACAAAAAGGATCATTTATTAATGATCAATATTTGAGATTTGATTTTACTTATCCTAATAAAATTAATATAGATGAAATATTTAAAATAGAAAAAAAAATTAATCAATATATTCAAAAAAATATTATTATTTATAATAAAAAAATTAATTTTGAACAAGCAAAATCTAATAATTATATTTTTTTAAAAAATAAAATATATCAAAAAATAGTACGAACTGTATCTATTGGAAATATCTCAAAGGAAATTTGTAAAGGTACACATACTCACAGTACAGGAAATATAGGAATATTTAAAATTATTTTAAATAAAAGTATTTCTTCTGGAATACGTCGTATTGAAGCAATAACTAATATTATTGCATTAAAAAAAATACAAAATCACGAAAAGAAAATAAATGAAATAAAAATAATTTTAAAATCTGATAATACTTCAATAATTTCTAAAATAAAAACATTAATTAATGAAAATAATGACATAAAAAAAGAAAATTATTATTTAAATCGAGAAATTATTACATATCAAATACAAACAATAAGAAAAAAAATAATAAAAATAAAAAATATTAATTTTCTATCATATGAAATAAAAGAAAAAAATATACAATTATTAAAAATACTTATAGATCAATTAAAAATATACATACATTATGGAATTATAATTTTATTTTATAAAAAAAATAAAAAATATATTTTTATTGTAAGTATTACAAAAAATTTAATTAAAAATATCCAAGCTAATAAAATTATTGAAATTATCAAAAATAATACACAAGGTACAGGAGGAGGAAAATCAGAATTAGCACAATGTATTGGAAAAAATATTAAAAATATTTCAAAAATAATACAAAATATTAAAAAATGGATTAATTTAAAATTATAAATTTTAATATTTTATAAAAAAATTAAGATATTTATATTAAAAAATAAGTTATGGAATTAATGTTAATAATCTACAGTATTAAAAATTACATTTTCAGGAATTAGAAAAATGCTTATTTTAACTCGTAGAGTTGGAGAAACACTTATTATTGGTGATGAAATTACTATAACAGTATTAGGAGTAAAAGGAAATCAAGTTAGAATAGGCATTAATGCACCAAAAAAAATTTCAATACATCGTGAGGAAATTTATCAAAAAATACAATCAAAAAATATTAATCATAATTATAAATTATTAAAGTTATATTAAAATATTTAATTTAATTATTTTATAAAAAATATATTAAAAAATACATTTGACTAAATATTAAAAAAAACGTAATATAAATTATATTTATATTAAAAATAATCTGGTGAGATGGCCGAGTGGTTGAAGGCGTTCCCCTGCTAAGGGAATATACAGTTTTTCTGTATCGAGGGTTCGAATCCCTCTTTCACCGAATTCAAAAATTTCGCATCCGTAGCTCAGTTGGATAGAGCACTCAGCTACGAACTGAGAGGTCAGAGGTTCGAATCCTTTCGGATGCAATAATATTTTTAAATAGACATATTTTTATTTTTTTTAAATTAAAATAATTAATAAAAATAATTTATTATGTAATATTATTTATTTTTTTAATACCATTATTGGTACTAATTAAAATTAAATCAGGTTTTTTAATTGCAAACAATCCTACTGTAACAATTCCAGGAAAAGAATTAAGAATATTTTCCATTTTAACTGGATTTTTTAAATTTAAATTATAAATATCAATAATAATATTACCTTGATCTGTAATAAAACCTTTTCGATATTTAGGAAAACCACCTAATTGTATTATTTTTTGAAATATATAAGTATATGCAATAGGTATAATTTCAATAGGTAATGGAAATAATCCAAGTTGATTAACTAATTT